>NZ_JBWKZU010000032.1:0-66061 GCF_059424825.1 Acidovorax sp. GW101-11A03
CGCCCAGGGTCAGGCCGCCCGTGCCCAGGTCGATCAGTGCGCCCGCCTTGGCCCCGGCGGCAGCGCCCGCTGCGGCCCCGGCTGAGGTGCCCAGGGCCAGGGCTGTGCCGTCGATGCGGCGCGGCGCGGGCAGCGGTGGGGCCAACTGCGCCGACGGCATGGCAGGCGCGGCGGGCTCGCCATGCAGGGCGCGCAGCGTGGCGTCCAGCGCGCGCACCTGGTCTGCGTACTGCGCAGCGGCGGCATCTGGCGGCAGGCGGGTGAGTGCGGCGCAGGCGCGCAGGTGCTGCGCCAGCGCCTGCAGGGCCTGGCCAAAACGCAGTTCATTGCGTTCCACCCAGGCGGCGCGCAGGCGGGCCAGGGCATTGTGCTGGGCGGGCAAGGCAGGGCTGAGCCTGTCGAACAGCGTGGGCTCCTGCACCCAGCTGGCGCCAAAGTCTTCCCAGCGCAGCGCCACGTGGGGGGCGGCCTGCCAGGCGGGCGGGATGGGGTCGGTGGCCCAGGCCAGCACGGCGTCCACGGGCTGGCCCGTGTGGTCGGTGAACCGCAGGTGGTCGCCTTCCGGGGTCTGCAGGCTGGCGCCCAGCAGCACCTGGGCTTGTGCCTGCGGGCCGTGCAGGCCGATCACCAGGTCGCCCGGCAGGCTGGCGCGCAGCGTGTCGAAGGCGGGGCCTTGCGGGTCGATGTGGCCCTGCCACCGGTGTTCGCGCCAGCGTGCCCCGGCGGCCAGGGCCAGGCGCGGCAGCACCACGGCCAGCAGCAGGCCCACGTACATGCCGACCCAGCGGCTGCCTGCTGCACCGCCCGCACCCGCTACGCCACTTTCGCCCGCAAAGTTCTGCGTGGCCGCGATCTCCTGCAGCGTGAAGGGCGCCAGGCCCAGCAGCAGGGTCAGCGGCGCAAACAGCACCGAGACGATGGCGTGCACCTGCGTGGCGTCGAGAAAGGTGCTCTCCCAGCCAAACTGGTAGCGCACCACCAGCCCGCGCAGCAGCAGCGACAGCGCAATGCCCGCGCCCCAGGCGGCGGCGCACAGGTGCAGCACCCGCGCGGCACGCTGCTGCAGCAGGCCGGCCGCATGGGCCCACCAGCGCTGGTGAAAGTCGGCCGCAATGCGCGCGGCCAGCCCGCGCCCCCGCTCGGCACGGCCGAAGGGATGGTGGAGGGGGCGCAGCGCCTGCTGCAGCCATGCGCCGTGCGCCTGGGGCGGGCGCATGGCGCGCCAGGCGATCAGCAGGTAGACGGCGAGGTTCCAGGCCAGCACGGTGAGCAGCGGGGGCGAGAGCAGGTCCACCCGGTGCGCGTTGCTGATGCGGTCGATGGCCAGGCCCAGCAGCAGCGCTGCCAGCGGCAGACCACGCGCCACCCAGGGCCCCAGCCCGCCTGTGCCGGGCCGCTGGATGTGTTGGGCGTGCAGCGCGGCCACGGTGCTGTCGCGGCCGCTGGCGTGGTCGGCGATGGTGGTGGCGCGTTCCAGCATCACCTCGGCCACCCCCACGCGGGGCAGCCCGCGCGCCCGGGCAGCAGCCACGGCGCTGCGCGTGGCGTCCTGCAGCTCCACCGCGCTGACCAGGGTGTGCCGGGTGTCGGCCTGCTCGATGGCCTGGGCCAGCAGCAGGGTGCGAAGCTGGGGCTCGGTCACGCGCATGAATGCTCCTGATTCAATAGCTATCAACGCATGGTGGACGAGCGCAGAAGGGCATTTTGAACCTTACTTTGGCCACAGCGCCCACAGCCGCAGGTTCTGCTTGAGGCGCCCGGCAATGTCGCCCGCCTCGGGGCCCCAGCCGGTGAAGTAGTCGGCCCGCACCGCGCCCAGGATGGCGCTGCCCGTGTCCTGCGCCAGCACCATGCGGCTGAGCTGCACCTGCGGGCCGCTGGAGGCCAGCCACACCGGCGTGCCATAGGGGATGCTCTGGCGGTCCACCGCGATGGAGCGGCCGGGGGTGAGCGGCACGCCCTGTGCGCCCTTGGGGCCAAAGCTGGCATCCATGCCCACCAAGGGTTCCTCTTTGAAGAACACGTAGCGCGGGTTGGTCCACATCAGCTCGTTGGTGCGCTGGGGGTTGGCCGCCAGCCAGGCGCGGATGCCGGGCCAGGTGGCGTCGCGGGTGTAGCCCTGGTCCAGCAGCCAGCGGCCGATGCTCTGGTAGGGCTGGTCGTTGGTGCCCGCGTAGGCCACGCGCACGGTGGTGGTGCTGCCATCGGCCTCGGTGATGCGCAGGCGGCCCGAGCCCTGGATGTGCAGCACCATGGATTCCACCGGGTCGCGCAGCCAGGCGATGGCGCGGCCCGCGAGTGCGGCCTGGGCCTCGGGCAGGGTCTCGATCTGCTGGCGCGTGTACCAGGGCTTGCGTGCACCAAAACCGGCGGGCAGGCGGTAAACAGGCACGGTGAAGCCGTTGCCGGGTTGGCGCGCGGCGTCCATCATGGGTTCGTAATAGGCGGTGAGCAGGCCCTCGGCATTGCCGTCGGTGGCCTCGACGCGGTAGGGCTGCAGGCGCGCGACGAGCCAGGCGCGTTGCTCGTCGGCGGTGGCAATGCTCAGCTGGCGCACGTCGCTGCACAGCGCGGTGAAGGGCGGCACGGGCCGCTCGCAGCTCTTGATCCAGGCGTTCCAGGCCTCGTGCAAGGCGTCCTCGCCAAAACCGGGCAGCTCGGCCCAGCGCACGGGCACCCAGCGGCTTTTGGGCTGTGCCAGCGGCGGCGGCAGTGGGCCGGTGTCGCCGGGCAGCACCACGGAGCTGGCGGGCGGCGGGGGCGGGATGGCCCCGGGGCGGGAGGGGCTTGGGGCGGGCGGCGTGGAGCAGGCGGCCAGCGTTCCTACAATCAGCGCCGTCACAACAAGGCGCAGGGGGTTCAAGGTCATGGGGCTGATTTTGCTTGAAGCGCTGCTGGCGCTGGTGCTGCTGGTGGCCATCGTCTGGTGGACCATGTTTTCGGGCCGCAAGAAGGGTGAGCTGCCAAGCGACGATGCCGATCAGCCACCCAAGTAACTCATTTATTTATAGCTACAAAGCGCCATTGGATGGGCGCAAACGGCCTGAAAAGCTCTGAGCCCGCAGTCCAGGGCCGATGACGGTCAGCCCGCCCCCCGCAGCAGGTTGGCCAGCTCCACGGCCGACTTCACCTGCATCTTGTCGAACACGCGCGAGCGGTGCACCTCCACCGTGCGCACGCTGATGTCGAGCTGGTCGGCGATCAGCTTGTTGGGCAGGCCCGCCACCACCAGGTCCATCACATCGCGTTCGCGGTCGGTCAGCTCGCCCAGGCGCACCTGCAGACCACTGCGCGCACGCAACTGGTTGAGGCGTTCGGTGGACTGGGCCAGCGCCTGCTCGATGCGGTCCACCAGCGCGTTGTCGGAGAAGGGCTTTTCGCAGAAGTCGAACGCGCCGCGCTTGACGGTGTCCACCGCAGTGGGCACGTCGGCATGGCCGGTGAGAAAAATCACCGGCATGGTGGCCAGGTCGCCGCGCGCGGCCAGCAGGTCGAACAGCGCCAGCCCACTCATGCCGGGCATGCGTACGTCCAGCAACAGGCAGCAGGGCTGGCGCTGGGCCGGGCGGCTTTGCAGCATGGCGTCAAAGGCTTCGGCGCTGTCGTAGGACTCGCTGGGCAGCCTGCGCGAGCGCAGCAGCCAGGCCAGGGCTTCGCGCACGCTGGCATCGTCGTCCACGATGTACACGGTGGCGTTGGTAATGGGCTCCATAGTTCAACTCGGTTGTCTACTGAATTGTCGGTTACGCGCGGTCGTGGGAACTGGCGCGGCCTGGGCGGGGGCCGCCGCGCAAGGGCCGCCCAGCCGCGCTGGCGGCGTCTCCTTTTCCCGCGCACAGCGCGAGAGAAGGGGGACGCGATGCAGTCGCTCAGGGGGTTGCCGCTGGTAACGTGAAGGTGAACACCGTACCACGGGGCTCATTCGGTGCGAACCCGAGAAAACCGCCGTGCTGTTCGATCACCGTGCGGCACATGCTCAGGCCCAGGCCCATGCCCTCGGGGCGGGTGGTGAAGAAGGGGGTGAAGAGCTTGGCGGCCACCTCGGGCGGGATACCGGTGCCCTGGTCGGTCACAGTGAATTCGATCCAGCCGCTGGATTTGCTGGAGGCCGCGTGCCGCACCCGGATGTCGAGCACGCGGGTGCGCACGGCCGGGTCGTCCATGGCCTGCATGGCGTTGCGCGCCAGGTTCAGCAGCACCTGCTCGACCATGGTGCGGTCGCACAGCGTGGGGGGCAGGCCGGGCTCCACGGTGGTGTGCACGCGCACGCCCAGCTTGCGCGCCTGCAGGCTCACCAGCGGCAGGATGGCGTCGAGCAGCTGCTGCGCGTGCACCGCCTCGCGCGCCTGGTCGCGGCGGCGCACAAAGTCGTGCACGCTCTTGATCACGCGGCCCGCGCGTTCGGCCTGGCGCGCAATCTGCCGCATGGCCATGCGCACGTCATCGAGCGCATCGGGGGTGGGCGCGGCGGCGGTCCCCGAGGAGGCAGACGCAGATGCCAGGGCGGGCGTGGCCTGCTGCTCCAGCAGGTTCAGCGAGCCGTTGGCGTAGCTGGAGATGGCGGCCAGCGGCTGGTTCAGTTCGTGGCTGAGCAGCGATGCCATCTCGCCCACTGTGGCCAGCCGGGCCGTGGCCTGCAGCCGCTCCTGTGAGGCGCGCGAGAGTTCCTCGACGCGGCGCTGCTCGCTGATGTCCAGGAAGGCGCTCATCCAGCCGGTGTGCTGGCCCTGGGCGTTGATCAGCGGCGCCTCGATGATGAGCACCGGGAAGCGCGTGCCGTCCTTGCGCATAAATTCAGACTCGAAGCCCTCGCGCGGCGGCATATAGCCCGCAAAACGGATGGCCTGGCGCTGCTGGTACTCCTCCACGCGTTCGGGCGGCCAGTACGGCGCCGACATGCTCAGGCCCAGCAGTTCCTGCGGGCTGAAGCCCACCATCTCGCAAAAGGCCGGGTTCACATAGGTGATGCGGCCCTGCAGGTCGCGTGCGCGCAGGCCGGTGACGAGCGAGTCCTCCATGGCCTTGCGAAACGCCAGCGCGTCGGCCAGGTCACGTTCGGCGCGCAGGCGGCGGCGGTTGTCGCGCACCAGCACCACCATCACCGTCACCAGCGCAATCGACATGGCCGTGACCAGTGCCGTGAGCACGTTGGGGAACACGCTGGGCGCGGTGTGCCAGCCGTCCATGCGCAGCACCAGGGTGGCGCCGGGCAGGTCCAGCAGGTGCTGGGCGGTGAACATGCGCGAGCCCCGGCGGGCCGCGCCCATCACGGCCAGGCGTGTGCCGTCGGGTTCGGTGAACGAGGCCTCCTGGCTGCGCGTGAGGTTGTGCGCCACCAGGTTCAGCAGGATGTCCTGCAGCCCGTAGGTGGCCACCAGGAAGCCGGTGGTGCGCCCGCCAGCGGTCAGGGGCACGCACAGCTCCATCATCTCGGAGCCCAGGCCGTCACCGTGCGGCTGGAAGTAGCTGGTGGAATAGGCGGGGCTGCCCAGGCGCCGGGCGTTGGTGCAGGCGATGGTCAGGTCGGACTGGCTGCTGTCGCGCAGCCGCATGTCCCAGGCCACGGGGCGGTAGGGGGATTGCACATGGGTGCGCAGCTTCAGGTGGGCGTCGCGCCACTCGATGCGCACCAGTTCGCGGCGGATGCGCAGCAGCTCCGAGGCTTCGACCTCCCAGGCAAGCTGCCCCGGCGCATCGGCGGGCAGGGCCTGCAGGCTCTGCAGGTTGTGCGTGAGGGCGGTGCGGATGTCGGACACCGCATCGGCCGCGTCGCGCTCCAGGCGCGTCTGCACCTGGCTGGCCTCGTAGCGCCCTGCCAGCCACACCATGGTGGCCAGCATCGACACCACGAGCAGCACCAGCGCCGTCCACAGCGACCAGCGGCGCCAGGCGCCGCGCCAGCGCTGCAGCAGGGTGCGGGGGGGACGTGGGGCGCGCGGGTCGGTCACGGCAGCACGCGGTGCGTGAGCGCGGGCAGCTGGGCGCGCACAGCGCGCAGCCGCTCGGCGTCGAGCACGCCGGCCACGGTGCCGGGGCCCTGGTCCTGCTGCGCCAGCACGGTGCCCCAGGGGTCCACCAGCATGCTGTGGCCCCAGGTGTGGCGTCCGTTCTCGTGCACGCCGCCCTGGGCGGGGGCCAGCACATAGGCCAGGTTTTCGATGGCGCGGGCGCGCAGCAGCACCTCCCAGTGGGCCTGCCCCGTGGTGTGCGTGAAGGCGCTGGGCACCAGCAGCAGGTCGGCCCCCGCGCGGGCATGGGCGCGGTACAGCTCGGGAAAGCGCAGGTCGTAGCACACCGACAGGCCCACGCGCCAGCGCTGGCCGTTGCGTGCCTGCAGGTCAAACTGCACCGGGGTGTTGCCCGCCTCGATCACGCGGCCTTCGTCGTACAGCTCGCGCCCGTTGTTGAAGTGGAACAGGTGGATCTTGTCGTAGCGCGCCACGCAGGCGCCGGTGGGGTTGAAGACCAGCGTGGTGTTGCGCACGCGATCCGGGGCGGTGGTCTGCAGCGGCAGGGTGCCGCCCACGATCCACATCTGCAGCGCACGCGCCGTGTCGGCCAGAAAGCGCTGGATCACCCCGTCACCGTTGGCCTCGCGCAGCGCGAGCTTGTCGGTGTCCTTGTGGCCCATCACGCAGAAGTATTCGGGCAGCACTGCCAGCTCGGCGCCGCCCTGCGCGGCTTCTTCCAGCAGTGCACGCGCCGCGCGCAGGTTGTCGTCGCGCAGGGTGCCGGACACCATCTGGATGGCGGCTACTTTCATGAGGGCTCTCCGGTCTTGGGGGGGCTGCTGCGGGGCGGGGCGTCGGTGGTGGGGTTGGCTTCGCGGCCCCGGCGCGCCACGCGCACCACGCGCGGGTCGGCCCAGGTGCCGTCCACGCGGAACTCCTGCGTGGCGGCCTCGATGAGCGGGCCGCGCAGGAACACCTGGGCCAGGAAGCTGCCCAGCCCGATCACAGGGTTGATGGCCGTGGCCACCAGCGAGGCCGTCATGGCATTGATCTCGGGCACCACCACCACGCGCAGGTCCTGGGTTTCCTGGTCGATGTTGGCGTGGCCTTCCATCAGCACGGCGGCGTTCACGCCCTTCATCTGCAGGTTGTTGGTGGTGGCTACGCCCTGCTCGATGCGCAGGTCGCCGCGCACGAAGTCGAACGCAAAACCTTCGCTGAACACGTCGCGGAAGTCGAGCGTGAGGCGGCGTGGCAGCGACTGCAGGCTCAGCACGCCCAGCAGCTTGGCCAGGCCCGGGTCGGCCTTGAGGAACTGGCCGGACTCGATGTTGAGGTTGATCTGCCCGGTCATGCTGCGGTAGTCGGGGCTGAAAGGCGCGCCGATCCAGGCCACCTGCCCCTCCATGCGGCCCTTGCCGCGCCGCACCACATTGGCCATGCCCATGCGGCCCAGCAGGTCGCCCGAGTCGCGGATATCAAGCTTGAAGTTCAGCACCGTGCGCCGCTCTGCCGCGCGCGGGGTGGCCCCTGCCGCATTGAGCACGGCCCAGTTGCCGTTGGCCGTGAGGCTGGCTTCGGGTGCGGTGATGTTGAACTTGGCGAGGCGCCACTCGCGCTGGGCGCCCTCGCCGCCCCGGTTCTGGGCCTCCATCTCGACCCGGCCCAGGCGTTTGCCGCGCAGCTCGAAGTCGTCCACCACGATGTCGAGCGCGGGCAAGGTGCCGGGCTGTTCGTCCAGCAGCGCCTCGACCTGGGTCACGTCGCTTTGTGGCATGTTCACGCGCGAGAGCCGTGCAAACAGGCGCCCGTTCGGATGGTCGGCGCTGCCCGGCTGGCGGTACTCCAGATAGCCATTGAGTTCGGTGGCGTCCAGGTTGGCGCGCCAGGTCGTACCGTCGCGCAGGGCCCCCGCCACCACGTTGTGCAGGGTGCGGCCCTGCAGCGTCAGCTCGCGCGCGCGCAGTGCCAGGGTGGTGGGCAGGTAGTCCTGCGCCATGGCCGGGCCGGAGGGGCCGGGCGTGGCGCTAGCGGCTGGGGCCGTGCGGGCGGGCGGCTCGGCCGTGGTGGCCTGCGTCAACACGTCCTCCCAGGCGTCCACATCCACCTTGCCCTGGCTGATGTTGGCGGCCACGCCCTGCACAGGCACTGGCGCAGATTCACCGCCGCTCAGCCCCAGACCAATGGCGCCGCGCAGCACGCGGGGCTGGGGGCCGCTCAGGTCACGCAGGTAGGTGGCCGAGCCCAGGGCGCCCAGGTCCAGGGTGATCTGGTCGCGCAGTGGGGGCGCGTTGTTGCCATTGCCATTGCCGTTGGCGGCCAGGCCGGTGAGGGATTCGCGCGCCACCTGGGTCTCGAAGCGCAGGGGCAGGATGCTGTCGGCGGGTTTGCCCAGCGGCGGCGGCAGCGCCAGCGCCAGGCCCTGCAGCGTGGTGCTTACCTGCAGTTCGGGCACACCCCGGCGGAACGCCAGGGCCAGGGTGTAGGGCGTGCTGCCGGTGGCGCGGCGCGCCAGCTGCGCCAGCGTGCCCAGCTGCGGCGTCTGCTGCAGGCCTTCGGCGGTGGCCGTGCCCTGGGCGCGCAGCTGCACGGCCGATTCGGTGGCGGGCGCATTGGGCGCCAGCGCCCGCATGCCGCCTTCCAGCCGCACGTTGCCGCCCAGCGCCTGGGCCTGCACGTTGGTCAGCGAGAACCCGGTTTCGCTGAACTGCACGGCACCCCGCACCCGGCTCAGCGCGGGCGTGTCGGGGGTGATGCGCAGCTCGTTGCCCGCCAGCGTGACGGTACCCTGCACCTTGGATTTGTTGATGTCGCTGATGGGCAGGGCGAAGCGCAGCTGGAAGTCGGCATTGCCGGTACCGCTGGCCTGGTCGAGCGCGTGGCCGGTCATGCCCCCCAGGGGCGAGGTGGTCATGAGCGCGAGCAGCTCGGCCAGCGGGCCACGCGCGTCGGCGTTCACGGCCACCACGGTGTGTTCCAGGTCGGGGATCTTGGCGTCCACCTTGGACAGCCGCAGGCCCTTGCTGCCCGCAAAGCTGCCGCTGGCGCCGCGCACCATCATCGAGGAGCGCTCAAAGATCAGCTCGCCGCCCAGTTCCGTGAGCGCGGGCCAGGGCAGGGTGCCCGCTGGCTGGAGCGAAGAGGGCACATAGGCGTAGGTCACATCCTTGACCCGCGCGGCGATGCGGAATTCGCCCAGCTTGGGGTCGTTGAAGGGCAGGTCGTGCAGATCGCCCTTGACGCGGAACTGCACGTTGCTGGCGCTGCCTGCCACCACCGCATCGCGCACATAGTGGCGCGACTCGGCAGGGATGGACAGAGGCAGGTAGCGGTGCACGCGCGTGCCGTCGGCACGGTTGAGCGTGCCGGTGAGGTCCAGCACCCCGGGGAAGCGCGATTTGTGGGGCGCCTTGCTGGCATCGCTGGTGTGCCAGGTGGCGCGGGCCTCGCCCTGCGCATCGGCGTTGGCAAACTGCACGTCGTTGGCCTGCACGGCGATGCGGCTGCCTTCGATCTGCCAGCGCAGGTCGGCGCTGAGCCGGTCCAGCGGCAGCAGCGGGTCTTCGAACACGCCCGGCAGCACCAGCGCCCCCGAGGCCATCGTGAGCGCGGCCTTACCGCCCGCCTGGGTCATGTCGATGTCCACCGTGGCGCCGCGCAGGCCCAGGTGGGTGGGTGCCGTCCCTGTGGGGGCTCCGGCCAGGGCCAGGCCCCGGATGCGGCCCTTGACCTGGTACTGCTGCAGAGCATCGAGCGGGCCCTTCCAGGTGGCCTGGATTTCATCGACCAGGCCCTCGGGGGTGTAGGTGCGCACGGCATCGTGCGCCGTGGGCCCCAGGGGCAGGCGGCTGGCGATCTGTGCCAGCGCGGCCAGGTCCAGGCGGTCGGCACGGAACTCGCCCTGCTCCGGGGCCTTGCCCGTGGCCGCCGTGTGAATGAGTCGCAGGTTGCCGCCGGGCCAGGTCAGGCCGTCGTCGGTCTGGAACTGCAGGCCCTGGGTGGAGAACTCGAACCCGCCGCTCAGCCGCCGCCCTCCCAGGCGCCCCTGGACGGAGGGCAGCACCAGCGCCTGCAGGTCGGGGCTGAGGGTGGTGTTCACATCGGCCAGCGCCAGGTCGGCGGTGCCACCCACAATCTGCCCGCCCCGTACATCGGCCCAGGCACGCAGCGCGCCTCGGCCCTGTGCTACTTGAATGCCCAGGTCGGCGTGGTGGCGCAGTTGCGAGACATCGACCCGTGCGAAATCGGCAAAAACCTGGCCGTTCCAGTGTTTCCAGTTGCCGTCGCCAGCGCGCAGCAGCGGCGCGCGGAACAGGCCCACCACCGTGAAGCGGTCGCCCCAGGCCGGCGGCGGGGTGGCATCCAGGCGCATGTGGTGGTGCCAGTTGCCGTTGCGCAGCACCAGGTTGACCTTCTCCAGCGCCAGCGCGGGGGCGCCGCGCTGCTCGTCGGTCCAGCGCACGGTGCCGTCCTGGATGAACACTTCGCCCTGCGAAAAAAGCCAGTCGGCCGCGTCGTTGTTGTCTCCCTGGTTCTGGGCAAACTCCAGCCCCGCCACGTAGATGCGGCCGTCGGTGGCGCGGCGCACGTCCAGCTCGGGCCCCTGCACATAGAGCTGCTCGAACCCGCCCTTGAGCAGCGAGCGGGGCGACAGCGCCACCACCACCCGGGGCAGTTGCAGGGCGGCGCGGCCCGATGCGTCCAGCAGCGCCACATCTGTCAGTTCAATCGACGGCACCAGCCCCTCGGTGCGGGCCGCGATGGCGCCGATCTGGACGGGAACCCCCAGAGCCCGTGCGGCATGCGCCTCCAGCTGTGGGCGGAAGTCCCCGATTCGCGGCACAATCCAGCCATGAAGGGCCCCCCACGCGATGGCCAGCAGCAGCCAGAAGGCCAGCAGCAACCCCAGTGACCACCGCGCAAAACCTGCCACGATTTTGAGCAGGCGTGAGGGGTGCGTGGTGGGATCGATCATGGTGGGATTGAATGTGGCAGGAATTATGACCCGCGTGCCTCGCGTGGGTTCACTACAAACTCAGTACGCAGCCTCGGGCTTCCCGCGCCTTGTCCACCATGACCGCACCGTCCTCTGACCCCCGCTGCAACCAGCCCTTCCCCGAGGGGCCGCTGGCTGAACACTCGCGCTTCTACCAGCGCCTGCACCGCCGCTACGCGAACGACCTGACTTTGCTGCCGCCCGGTTTTCCGGTGTTGGCCACCATGGAGCAGGCCTACGATGCGCTGTGCGCCCGGGGCTGCGACACCGGCACCGCCCTGCGCATGTTGCGCCAGCTGGTCATGGAACGGCTCATCCGGCTCGATTGCGAGGCACAGGCCCCGCTGGCCGACATCACCCGTGCCGTGACCGAACTGGCCGAGCTGGCCCTGGACCGCGCCTGCGCCCAGGCGCGCCGCGAACTCGACGAACGCCATGGCGCGCCCTGCGGGCCGCAGGGCCAGCCCGTGCAGCTCTGGATCATCGGCATGGGCAAGCTGGGCGCCCGCGAGCTGAACGTGTCCAGCGACATCGATCTGATCTACGTGTACGAGCACGACGGCGAAACGGCGGGCGTGGAGGGTGGCCGGGGCCGCATCTCCAACCACGAATACTTTGCGCGCGCCGTCAAGGCCATCTACAGCCTGGTGGGCGACACGACCGAGCACGGGTTTGTGTTCCGTGTGGACCTGGCGCTGCGGCCCAACGGCAATTCGGGCCCGGCCTCGGTCTCGCTGGCCGCGCTGGAGGAATACCTGCAGATCCAGGGTCGGGAGTGGGAGCGGTTTGCCTGGCTCAAGAGCCGGGTGGTGGCCCCGCGCGACTGCATTGGCCGCCCCGAGGTGCAGGCGCTGCGCGGGGTGGTGCTGCCCTTTGTGTTCCGCCGCTACCTGGACTACAGCGTGTTCGATGCGCTGCGCTCCCTGCACAGCCAGATCCGCGACCATGCGTCCAAACGCAGCGCCGGGCACCCCGAGCGCGCCAACGACGTGAAGCTCTCGCGCGGCGGCATCCGCGAGATCGAGTTCACCGTGCAGCTGCTGCAGGTGGTGCGTGGCGGGCAGTTCCCCGAGCTGCGCCGCCGCCCCACGCTCGACGCCCTGCAGCGGCTCGCCCACGCAGGCCTCATGCCGCAGGCAACGGCCGACGCGCTGGCCCAGGCCTATGTGTTTTTGCGCCGGGTGGAGCACCGCATCCAGTACCTGGACGATCAGCAGACCCATGTGCTGCCCACCCGCGACGACGACCTGGCCTGGATCGCCCAGACCCTGGGCTTCAAGGACTGCTGCGCGTTCTTGCATGAGCTGGACGCCCACCGCGAGCTGGTGGCGCAAGAGTTCGACACCCTGCTGGGTGGGGCGGGCAAAAAACAGTGCAACGGTGGCGGCTGTGGTGGCCCCCGCGCCGCCGCGCCCCCACCGCCCGAGCTGGAGGCCCTGCTGGAGCAACTGCCCGGTGGCTTCCGCGAACGCGTGGCCGAATGGCGCAGCCACCCGCGCGTGGAGGGTTTGCGCGACGAGGCGCGCGCGCGGCTGTTCCGCCTGGTGCAGCGCACCGCGCAGTGGCTGAAAGAAGGCCGCGTGACCGAAGAGGCCGCTGTGCGCCTGGCCAACTGGCTGGAGCCCCTGCTGCGCCGCGAGAGCTACCTGGCGTTGCTGCTGGAGCGCCCCTCGGTGCACGAACAGCTGTTGCACCTGCTGGGCGCCGCCAAATGGCCCGCGCGCTATTTGCTGCAACACCCGGGCGTGATCGACGAACTGGTGGGTGACCACCTGCTGTCCGAGCGTTTTGTGGTGGCCGACTTCGAGCGCGAGCTGGGCATGCGCCTGGCCTCGCTGCGGTCCACCGGCGAGGACGACGACGAAACCCTGCTCAACCTGCTGCGCCGCGCGCAGCACGCCGAAACCTTCCGCACCCTGGCGCGCGATGTGGAACGCCGCATCACCGTCGAACAGGTGGCCGACGACCTCAGCGCCCTGGCCGACAGCGTGCTGCGCATCACCAGCCAGTGGTGCTGGAGCCGCCTCAAGAACCGCCACCGCGACGAACCCCAGTTCGCCATCATTGGCTATGGCAAGCTGGGCGGCAAGGAGCTGGGCTATGGCAGCGACCTCGACATCGTGTTTGTGTTCGACGACGATGATGACCGCGCGCCCGAGGTCTATGCGGCCTTTGTGCGCAAGCTCATCAACTGGCTCACCGTCAAGACCGGCGAAGGCGACCTGTACGAGATCGACACCGCACTGCGGCCCAACGGCAACTCCGGCCTGCTGGTGACCAGCTTCGAGGCCTATGCCAACTACCAGCAGCAGCGTGGCAGCAACACCGCCTGGACCTGGGAACACCAGGCCATGACACGTGCGCGGTTTGTGATGGGCAGCGAGGCCTTGCGCGAGCGCTTCGACGCCGTGCGCGAGGCCGTGATCACCTCCGCCCGCGACCCGCTGGCGTTGAAAGACGAGATCGTGACCATGCGCGAGCGGGTGCGCTCGGCCCACCCCACGCCCGCCGGGCGCTTCGATGTGAAGCACAGCCCAGGCGGCATGGTGGATGCCGAATTCGCCGTGCAGTACCTGGTGCTGTCGCAGTCAGCGGCGCACCCCGAGCTGCGCGGCAACCTGGGCAACATTGCGCTGCTGCAGCGCGCCGAGCAGGTGGGCCTGCTGCCCTCCGGTGTGGGCGTGGCGGCCGCCGATGCCTACCGCGAGCTGCGCCGCGTGCAGCACGTGGCGCGTCTGGACGAAGCCCCGACCCAGGTGACCCCTCCCGCCTTGCAGGCCGAGCGCGATGCGGTGCTGGCGCTATGGCGGGCGGTGTTTGGCGCGGAGGCGTAGGGCCTTCGGGGGCGACGGTGACAAATGGTTGCATCTTGGTGCGGCACCGCTTCATGAAAAATTCATTAATTCAAACAACTGTTTGAATTCTGGTGGTTTAATCCGGGGCCATGAGTTCCGGTGCCCTCCCTTCCATCATTCCTGCCTCCCAGCGCACGGCCCGCAGTGACGGCGAAGACACGCGCGCGCGCCTGCTGCAGGCTGCGCTGCAGCTCTTTTCTGAAAAGGGGTTTGCCCAGACTTCCGTGCGTGCCATCGCCCAGGCGGCGGGCACCAATGTGGCGGCCATTGCCTACCACTTTGGCGACAAGGCGCAGCTCTACACCGCCACGTTCTACGAGCCCTTTGGCAGCGGCAGTGACCTGATCCCGGTGTTTGCCGACCCGGCGCTGGATCTGGCGGGTGCGCTGCGCCAGTACTTCGCAGGCTTTTTGGAGCCGCTCAAGCACGATGACCTGGTGACCCAGTCGCTGCGCCTGCATGTGCGCGAGTTGCTGGACCCCACCCATGTCTGGCCCGAACTCATCGAACGCGAGTGCCGTGCCCCCCACATGGCACTCATCCAGGTCCTGTGCCGACACATGGGTGTCTCGGTGGTGGACGACGATATGCACCGCCTCGCCTTCTCTCTGGCGGGTCTGATCATGCAGCTGTGGACACAGCGCGACCCCTTGCAGGCCATTGCCCCCCAGCTGGCGACAGCGGCGGCGGTGGACCAGTGGGTGGAGCGGCTCACCGGCTACGCATTGAGCATGGTGCACGGGGAAATCACGCGGCGGAAGGCCACACAAGGGCCTGCGCGCCACGCTTCCAGGACTTCGCACAAAAAGGAATCCAACGCATGACATTGAGCACGACCTTGCGCACCCGCCAATGGGCGTGGGCGGCCTGGGCCGTCTGGCTGCCCCTGGCCCTGGGCGCCTGCGCAACCACCGCGCCGCCTGCCCAGGTGCCTGCAGCACCTCCGGCGGGCTGGCAGGCCCCGCTGCCACACCAGGGCTCGCTGGGCGACATGGCCCGGTGGTGGACCCAGCTGGGCGACCCGCTGCTGGTCGAGCTGATCGACGCCGCCCAGGCCGTGAGCCCCGGCATCGCCCAGGCCCAGGCACGCCTGGCGCAGGCCCGCGCCACGCAGGTCAGCAGCCGCGCCGCGCTGCTGCCGTCGCTGGATGCGCAGGCGAGCGCGAGCCGGGGCTTGAATGAGCAACTGGCACGCGTAGCCACCACGGCGCAGGTCGGGCTGCAGGCGAGCTGGGAGATCGATCTGTTTGGAGCGAACCGGGCCACCAGGACCGCCGCCGAGGAGCGGCTGGCGGGCGCGCAGGCGCTGTGGCACGAAGCCCGCGTGAGCGTGGCGGCCGAGGTGGCGCTGCAGACCAGCAGCCTGCGCACCTGCCTGGCGCAGCTGCAGGTGGCCGAGCGCGATGCGCAGTCGCGCGGCGAGACCGCGCGCCTCTCCGATCTGAGCGAGCGTGCGGGTTTCACAGCGCCTGCCACGGCGGCCCTGGCCCGCGCCAGTGCGGCCGAGGCCCAGGCCCGCGCGTCGCAGCAGCGCATGCTGTGCGATGTGGACGTGAAGACCCTGGTGGCGCTCACGGGCTGGGAGGAACCCACCCTGCGCACCCGCCTGGCCGCGCCCGTGGCGGCAGCGCCCGACACGCTGTTTGCGATTGCCGCATTGCCCGCCCAGGTGCTGGCCCAGCGCCCCGACGTGTACAACGCCGAGCGCGAAGTGGCCGCCGCCAGTGCCGAGGTGGGCAGCGCGCAGGCGCAGCGCTACCCACGCCTGTCGCTGAGTGGCTCGGTAGGCAGTGCCTGGGTGCGCGCCAACGGCGTGACGACCGACCTGAACACCTGGACCATCGGCCCGCTGGCGCTGAGCGTGCCCCTGTTTGACGGCGGCCGCCGTGCCGCGCTGACCGATGCCGCGCAGGCCCGCTACGACGAGGCCGCCACGCTGTACCGCGCCAAGGTGCGCCAGGCCGTGAGCGAGGTGGAGCAGGCACTGGTGCGGCTGCAGAGCACGGCCGAGCGCAACGCGAGCGCGCGCACGGCGGCCGAGGGCTACCGCGCCTCGTTCGACGCGACCGAGGCGCGCTGGCGCGGTGGGCTGGCCAGCCTGGTGGAGCTGGAGGACGCGCGGCGCACTGCGCTCGCTGCCGAGAATGCCCTGGTTGCTTTGCAGCACGAGCGCCAGGCCGCCTGGATTGCGCTGTACCGCGCTGCGGGCGGAGGCTGGAAAGTGTGAAACACCCCCTGAGTCGCTTCGCGCCTTCCCCCTCTCTCGACTCGCTGCGCGAGCCGGGAGGGGGACGCCCCCAGTGCGGCGGGGCGGCCCTTGCACGGGGGCGCTGGCCTGGGCCGCGCCAGTTTCATCCCCCGCGGGTGGTACGTAGCGCCATGGAAAGCTGAAATGAATCCTTCAGGACGAAAGAAAATGCAAAATTTCTCTGCCTTCAAGTTCTCTCCCACCACCTTCGCCGTGATCACCGCCTGTGTGCTGGCCACGGGGGGCGCCCTGGTGTACTCCGGCGCATCGCGCGCAGCCGACGAACCCAAGGCGGGCCAGCCCCGCCCCGCGCTGACTGTGAGCACGGCCCAGCCGCAGCGCACCGCCGTGCCCGTGCGTCTGGCCGCCAACGGCAATGTGGCCGCGTGGCAGGAGGCCAGCATCGGCGCCGAGAGCAATGGCCTGCGCCTGACCGATGTGCGTGTGAACGTGGGCGACGTGGTCAAGGCCGGCCAGGTGCTGGCCACCTTCTCGGCCGAGACGGTGCAGGCCGATGTGGCGCAGGTGCGCGCCAGCCTGCTCGAAGCCCAGGCCAACGCAGCCGAGGCTGCCGCCAACGCCGACCGGGCCCGCGCGCTGCAGGCCACGGGCGCATTGAGCCAGCAGCAGATCCAGCAGTTCACCACGGCCGAGAAGACGGCCCAGGCGCGGGTGGAGGCGGCCCAGGCCACCCTCAACGCACAGCAGCTGCGGCTGAAGTACACCCAGGTCGTGGCGCCCGACAGCGGCGTGATCTCGGCGCGCACGGCCACGGTGGGCGCGGTGGTGGGGGCGGGCACCGAGCTGTTCCGCATGGTGCGCAAGGGCCGCCTGGAGTGGCGCGCCGAAGTCACCTCCACCGAGCTGCGCCGCATTGCGCCCGGTGCCAAGGTCAGCGTGACGGCGGCCAGCGGCGCAACGGCCGAAGGCACGGTGCGCATGGTCGCGCCCACGGTGGACCCGCAGACGCGCAACGCCTTGGTCTACGTCGATCTGCCCGCCAACGCCGACTTCCGTGCGGGCATGTTTGCGCGCGGCGAATTTGCGCTGGGCAACAGCGATGCCCTCACCGTGCCGCAAGAGGCGCTGGTCGTGCGCGATGGCTTCTCGTACGTGTTTGTGGTGGGCCCCGAACAGCGCGTGCAGCAGCGCAAGGTGCAGGCAGGCCGCCGCGTGGCCGACCGCGTGGAAGTGCTCACGGGCCTGGACGCCAATGCCTCAGTGGCCGTGCGCGGGGCGGGTTTCCTCAACGACGGCGATCTGGTGCGCGTGGCCGCAGCCCCTGCAACCCCCGGTGCGCCCCTGCAGGCGTCCGCCGTGGGAGATTTAAAGCAAAAACAGCCTTCACCGCGCGATGGTAAAGCGCTGAATGCTATCAATTGAGGAGTATCAGGATGAATCTATCCACCTGGTCCATCAAGAACCCGATACCGGCGCTGATGCTGTTTGTGCTGCTGACCTTCGGCGGCCTGCTGTCCTTCAATGCCATGAAGGTGCAGAACTTCCCGGACATCGACCTGCCCACGATCTCGGTGACCGTGGCGCTGCCCGGCGCATCGCCCGCGCAGCTCGAAAACGACGTGGCGCGCAAGATCGAGAACAGCATCGCCACGCTGCAGGGCCTCAAGCACATCTACACCAAGGTGCAGGATGGCGGGGCCACCATCACCGCCGAGTTCCGCCTGGAGAAGCCCACGCAGGAGGCGCTGGACGATGTGCGCTCGGCCGTGGCGCGTGTGCGTGGCGAGCTGCCCGGCGATGTGCGCGACCCCATCGTGACCAAGATGGATCTGGCCGCGCAGCCCGTGCTGGCGTTCACCATCGCCTCGACGCGCATGGACGACGAGGCGCTGTCCTGGTTTGTGGACGATGCCGTGGCCAAGAAGTTGCTCACGGTGCGCGGCGTGGGCGCGGTCAACCGCGTGGGCGGTGTGCAGCGCGAGGTGCATGTGGCGCTCGACCCGGTCAAGCTGCAGGCCCTGGGCGCCACGGCCGCTGATGTGTCGCGCCAGCTGCGCCAGGTGCAGACCGAAAGCGCTGGCGGCCGCACCGACCTGGGCGGCAGCGAGCAGCCCGTGCGCACGCTGGCCACCGTGCAGTCGGCGCAAGAATTGGCGGGCCTCACGCTGGCCTTGTCCGACGGGCGGCATATCCGTCTGGACCAGGTCGCCACGGTGTCCGACACCATTGCCGAGCCGCGTGCGCTGGCGCTGCTCAACGGCAAGCCGGTGGTGGGCTTTGAGGTGGCGCGCAGCAAGGGCGCGAGCGAGGTCGAGGTGGGCGCCGCCGTGCAGGTGGCGCTGCAGGAGATGCGCGCGCAGCACCCCGATCTGGAGATCACCGAGGCCTTCAACTTCGTGTTGCCGGTGCAGGAGGAATACGACGGCTCCATGCACCTGCTGTACGAAGGCGCGCTGCTGGCCGTGCTGGTGGTGTGGCTCTTTCTGCGCGACTGGCGCGCGACCTTTGTCTCGGCCGTGGCGCTGCCGCTGTCGGTGATACCGGCGTTCATTGGCATGCACCTGCTGGGTTTTTCCATCAACGTGATCACGCTGCTGGCGATGTCGCTGGTGGTGGGCATCCTGGTGGACGACGCCATCGTGGAGGTCGAGAACATCGTGCGCCACCTGCGCATGGGCAAGACGCCCTACCAGGCGGCCATGGAAGCCGCCGACGAAATTGGCCTGGCCGTGGTGGCCACCACCTTCACGCTGATTGCGGTGTTTTTGCCCACCGCGTTCATGAGCGGCATTGCGGGCAAGTTCTTCAAGCAGTTTGGCTGGACGGCGTCGCTCGCGGTGTTTGCCAGCCTGGTGGTGGCGCGCCTGCTCACGCCCATGATGGCGGCCTACATCCTCAAGCCCATCGTGGGCGACCACAAGGACCCGCGCTGGATGACGACCTATCTGCGCTGGGCGGCCTGGTGCATCAAGCACCGCTGGATCACCTTCCTGGGCACGGCGGCGTTCTTCATCGGCTCGCTGGCGCTGATCCCGCTGCTGCCCACGGGCTTCATCCCGCCGGACGACAACTCGCAGACCCAGGTGTACCTGGAGCTGCCACCCGGCGCCACGCTGGCGCAGACCCGCGCTGCGGCCGAGGATGCGCGTGAGCGCATCGCCAAGGTGGACCACGTGAAGAGCGTCTACACCACCATTGGCGGTGGCACGGCCGGGGGCGACCCGTTCATGGGCAGTGCCAACGCCGAGACGCGCAAGGCCACGCTCACCATCCTGCTGGCCGAGCGCGGCGACCGCCCGCGCAAGCAGGGCATCGAGAACCAGATCCGCGCTGCGCTGGAAACCTTGCCCGGTGTGCGCAGCAAGGTGGGCCTGGGCGGCTCGGGCGAGAAGTACGTGCTGGTGCTCACCGGCGACGACCCGCAGGCGCTGACCACGGCCGCGCTCGCGGTCGAGAAGGACCTGCGCACCATTCCCGGCCTGGGCAGCGTGTCGTCCACCGCCAGCCTGGTGCGCTCCGAGATCGCCGTGCGCCCCGACTTCGCGCGCGCCGCCGACCTGGGCGTGACCAGCAGCGCGATTGCCGAGACGCTGCGCATCGCCACCGTGGGTGACTACGACGTGTCGCTGCCCAAGCTCAACCTCGCCTCGCGCCAGGTGCCCATCGTGGTCAAGCTGCGGGACGACGCGCGCAAGGACCTCGCGCTGCTGGAGCGCCTGCCGGTGCAGGGCAGCAAGGGCCCGGTCATGCTGGGCCAGGTGGCCACGCTGGAGTTCAGCGGCGGCCCGGCCGTGGTGGACCGCTACGACCGTGCGCGCAACGTGAACTTCGAGATCGAACTCTCGGGCCAGCCCCTGGGCGATGTGACCAAGGCCGTCGCGGCCCTGCCCTCCATCCAGAACCTGCCGCCGGGCGTGCGCCAGATCACGATTGGCGATGCGGAGATGATGGGCGAGCTGTTTGCGAGCTTCGGCCTGGCCATGCTCACCGGCGTGCTCTGCATCTACATCGTGCTGGTGCTGCTGTTCAAGGACTTCCTGCACCCGGTCACCATCCTGGCGGCGCTGCCGCTGTCGCTGGGGGGCGCGTTTGTGGGCCTGCTGGTGGCGCAAAAGAGCTTCTCGATGCCCTCGCTCATCGGGCTCATCATGCTCATGGGCATTGCCACCAAGAACTCCATCCTGCTGGTGGAGTACGCCATCCTGGCGCGGCGCGAGCACGGCATGACGCGCTTCGAGGCGCTCATCGACGCCTGCCACAAGCGCGCGCGACCCATCATCATGACCACGCTGGCCATGGGCGCGGGCATGCTGCCCATCGCCATCGGTTTTGGCGCGGCGGATGCGAGCTTCCGCTCGCCCATGGCGGTGGCGGTGATCGGGGGGCTCATCACCTCCACGCTGCTGAGCCTGCTGGTGATTCCGCCGGTATTCACCAGCGTGGACGACCTGGGCCAGTGGTTCGGGCGCATGCTGCGCCGGTTGCGGGGGCTGCACCCGGTGCGTGCGCCAGCCGAAGCCCTGCCGTCCACGCCACCTGCAGCGCATTGACCACCTGCCAGGCCGTGAGGGCCTGGCGGCGAGCTGGGGGTTTCGTCGGCTGAAAAGCCGGGAAATCACCCGGCAGGCAAAGGGTTTGGCGGGGGCAGGGCGTTAGATAATGTAACGAGCACCATGAACCTCGTCAGCCTCAACATCGAATCCATCCAGCTCGGCCACCCGCTGCCTTTTGTGCTGCGGGGCTCCGACGGTGTCCTGCTGGCCCAAAAAGGCTACGTGATCCGCACCCGCGAGGAACTGGCCAAGATGGTGGCCCGGGGGCGCCAGCTGTGTGTGGACACCGACGAGTCGGGCGAAAGCCACCGCGCTTACCTGGCCCAGCTGCAGCGCATGCTGATCGCCGACACCAACCTGGGCGAGATCGCATCGATGAAGATGAAGGCCGCCGAGGAGACCGCGAGCCGGGCCCGCGCCGCGGCAGCCCGGGCCCAGGCGGACTGGCCCGAACTGCAACTGCGCGCCACGCAGCTGCTGCGCTCGCCCTCGCCCAGCGACTTTGGCGGGCGTTTCCAGGCGCTGCACGACGAACTGGTGCGCCACTGCGAGCAGACACCCGATGCCACTCTGCTGGCGCTGATCTACCTGTCGGCGCAGGAAACCCGCATGTACAGCGCCACGCATTCGATGCTGGTGAGCTGCGTGTGCATGGTGGTGGCGCGTGAGATGCTGCGCTGGCCCGCAGGCCGGGTGCAGCAGGTGGGGCATGCGGCCCTCAGCATGAACATCGCCATGACCGAGCTGCAGGACCAGCTGGCCCAGCAAACCCACCCGCTGACCGCCGCCCAGATTGCGGCAGTGGAAGACCATGCCGCGCGCTCCGAGGCGCTGCTGCGCCACCTGGGCGTGGCCGACCCTGTGTGGCTGGAGGCCGTGCGCTGCCACCACCACCGCACGCCCGGCCCGCTGGACAAGAAAACCGAGGCCCAGCAGATGGCGCGCCTGGTGCAGCGTGCCGACATCTTCGGCGCCCGCCTGGCGCCCCGCGCTGCCCGCTGGCCCATGCCCGTCACGGCGGCCATGCAGGCCAGCTACTACGACGAAGAGCAGCAGGCCGACGAAGCCGGTGCAGCACTGGTCAAGACCCTGGGGGTGTACCCGCCGGGCGCCTTTGTGCGGCTGGCGAGCCGCGAGGTGGGCGTGGTCATCCGCCGGGGCACCACCGCCACCACGCCCAAGGTGGCCGTGGTGACCAACCGCGACGGCATGCCCACCGGCGAGCCCATCCCGCGCGACACGGGCATGCCGCCCTGGAAGGTCACCGGCGTGGTGGCTTTCAAGGATGTGCGCGTCAAGCTGTCGCTGGACCGCCTGCTGCAGATGGTCTGACCCCTGGCCATGCCCCGGGTGTGCCGGGTGTGGCCAGCCGTTTCTCCCCTCCTTCCCCTTTTTTCTCTGCCCTGCCTGCCGGCCCTGTGCGCCCTGCGGGCATGGCCTGCGTGTGCCTGCCTGGCTGCGGGCAGCTCGGCGGGTAGGCCCGCCCATGCCGCCATGTCGGAAATCTGAATCCAAACGCTGGGATATTGCGTATACCGTTCAGTACAAATAAAAACTCATGTGGACAAAAAATAATGAAGCGGTTAAATTGCCTCCATCGCCCGCTTGCCGCCGCACACACCATGAACACACTGTCTCGCTGTTTCCCTCTGGCCGCCCTGATGGCGGCGGGGCTGTTGCTGTTGCCCGCCGCCCAGGCGGCCGATGCGCCCGCCAACTGCCCGGCCACGCTGCAGCACAGCTTTCCGCGCCTGCAGGACGAAAAGCCCCAGTCGCTGTGCCAGTACAGCGGAAAAGTGGTGCTGGTGGTCAACACGGCCAGCTTCTGTGGCTTTACCGGCCAGTACAAGGGGCTGGAGGAGCTGTATGCGCGCTACAAGGACAAGGGCCTGGTGGTGCTGGGCTTCCCATCCAACGACTTTGCCCAGGAAAAAGGCAGCAACAAGGAAATCGCGGACTTCTGCGAAAACACCTTCGGGGTGAAGTTCCCCATGTTCGCCAAGAGCAGCGTGAAGGGCCCCGAGGCTTCGCCGCTGTTCCAGCAGCTGGCGCAGCTGTCGGGCACCGCGCCACGCTGGAACTTTCACAAGTACCTGCTGGGGCGTGACGGCCAAGTGGTGGACAACTATTCCAGCTTGACCAGCCCCGACAACAAGGGCCTGGTGCGGGCCATCGAACAACAACTGGCCCGGCCCGTCCCCCGGTGAGCGCCGTGGTTTCTTTACGTTTCTTTAAAAAAAATCCGGGCGGGCCCTGGAACTTCGCGGAAATGGCACCACTCTATCCATTGCGCAAGACGATTGCGCGGCGTACAGTTTTAACGTTGCGAAGCCTTTCGGGCCCCTGGGTTCCGACTGACCTCCTGGAGCGCTTCTCCTCCCTCCCTCTCTTATTCGTTTCGGGACGCTTCGCAACCTTTTTATTCCAGGCGCCGGCCAGAGGGGGCCGGCCATGAAAATCGCCATCATCGGCTCCGGCATCTCCGGGCTGTCGGTCGCGCACCAGTTGCGCGGCCAGGCGGACATCACACTCTTTGAGGCGGGCGACTACTTCGGCGGCCACACCCACACGGTGGATGTAACGCTGCCGGATGCCTCGGGCACCCCCGTCACCCACGGCGTGGACACCGGGTTTCTTGTGTTCAACGAGCGCACCTACCCTCATCTCATCCGCCTGCTGGCCGAGCTGGGCGTGGAGACGGCCAAATCCGACATGTCGTTTTCGGTGCAGGTGCCTGCAGCCCTCGGCGATGGCCGCGCGCTGGAGTGGAGTGGCACCAACCTCAGCACCGTGTTTGCCCAGCGCTCCAACCTGGTCAACCCGCGCTTTCTGGGCATGCTGCGTGACCTGCTGCGCTTCAACAAGCTCTGCACGCACATTGCCGAAAAGCAGGCCGAGGCCGCGCTCATGCAGCCCCTGGGAGACTTCCTGCGCGAGCACCGCTTTGGCGACGCGTTCCGCGACTGGTACTTCTTGCCCATGCTGGGTTGCATCTGGAGCTGTCCCACCGACCAGATGCTGAAATTCCCCGTGGCCACCATGATCCGGTTCTGCCACAACCACGGCCTCATCCAGGTGAGCAACCGCCCGCAGTGGTGGACGGTGTCTGGCGGTGCTCGCCACTACGTGGACAAGATCGTGGCGGGCATCGCCGACAAGCGCCTGAACACCCCCGTGCGCCGCATCGAGCGTGATGCCGCCGGTGTGCGCGTGGTGACGACCGGCCACACCGAGCACTTTGACAAGGTGGTGCTGGCCACCCATTCGGACCAGTCGCTCGCCCTGCTGGCCCAGCCCACGCCGCACGAGCGCGCGGTGCTGGGTTCTATTCGCTACCAGGCCAACCGCGCCGTGCTGCACACCGACACGTCCGTACTGCCCGAGCGCCGCGCCGCCTGGGCCGCGTGGAACTACGAACGTGCCCCGCAGCGCAGCCGCGAGTCGGCCCGCGTGTGCCTGCACTACCTCATCAACCAGTTGCAGCCCGTGCCGTTTGCGCAGCCTGTGGTGGTGTCGCTGAACCCGGTGCGCGACATTGCGCCCGAACACGTGATCGGCAGCTACGAATACGCCCACCCGGTGTTCGACATGGCCGCCATCCGTGCCCAGCAGCAGGTGGGCAAGCTGCAAGGGCAGCAGCACACCTGGTTCTGCGGCGCCTGGACGGGCTACGGCTTCCATGAGGATGGCCTGAAATCCGGGTTGGCGGTGGCCGAGCAATTGCGGGCGGCCCTGCCCGCTCCCCTGGCGGAGGCCGCGTGAGCCACGCCCCGGCCCCCACCGCAGCGCCCCTCATCGGCTTCGGCCAGGTGCGCCATACGCGGCTGCGGCCCCGGCGGCATGCATTTGCCTATCCCACGTTTTTTCTGATGCTGCCCATGCGCAGCCTGAGCGGCACACACACCAGCACACACACGTCGCTGGCGGTGAACCGCAGCGGCGCCATCAGCTTCCATGACGTGGACCACGGTGACGGCCGCAGCGCCGCGCAGGGTGGTGCGCTGGCCTGGCTGGACGAGCTGCTGCGCACCGAAGGCATCACCGACGCCACGGGCGAGGTCTGGCTGCACTGCTATCCGCGTGTGCTGGGCTACACCTTCAAGCCCGTGAGCTTCTGGTACTGCCACCACGCCGACGGCCACCTGCGCGCAATCGTGGTCGAGGTGAACAACACCTTCGGCGAGCGCCACTGCTACCTGCTCGATGCGCCGCAGTACGGCGTGGAGCAGCAGGCGCGCAAGGTGTTCCACGTCTCGCCGTTCTGTGCGGTGAACGGGGGCTACCGGTTCCGCTTCATGCGCACCGAGGCGGGGGCACAGGACGCGGGCCGCACCGTGGTGCGCATCGACCACGACGACGACACCGGCCCACTCATCCAGACCAGCGTGAGCGGCGCCCTGCAGGCCATCACGCCCCAGACCCTGCGCCAGGCACTCTGGGGCTACCCCGCGATGACGCTCGCCATCATTGCCCGCATCCACTGGCACGCGCTGCAGCTGTGGCTCAAGCGCGTGCGTTTCCACCGCAAGCCCGAGGCGCCTGCATCCATCGTGACCCGCTGAATTCCATGACGAACGAGAACGCCGCCATGAACTCCACCACCGCCCCCCGTACCGCTCTGGCCTTGCCTGCAGGCACACCGGCTGCCGCCCGCACGGCGCTCAAGCTGCTGCAGCGCCTGCAGCACGGCCACCTCACGGTACAGCTGCCCGACGGCACCTTGCAGCATTTCGGCCATGGTGAGGGCCCCTCGGCCGCGATCACGCTCAAGAACTGGAACGTGTGCAGCGCCGCGCTCAAGTCCGGCGACATCGGCTTTGCTGAGAGCTACATCGCAGGCGACTGGACCACGCCGCACCTTACCGACTTGCTCAAGCTCTTCATCGCCAACCGCCAGCAGGTGGAAGGCGTGATCTATGGCACTTGGGCGGGCCGGCTGCTGTACCGCATCAAGCACTTGCTCAACCGCAACACCCGCGCCAACAGCCAGAAAAACATCCACGCCCACTACGACCTGGGCAACGCGTTCTATGAACTCTGGCTGGACGACACGATGAACTATTCGTCCGCTTGGTTCGAGGGCAATGCGGGCGGTGACATGCGCGCCGCGCAGCACGCCAAGGTGCGCCGCGCGCTGCGCATGGCGGGGGTGGAACCAGGCTCGCGGGTGCTGGAGATCGGCTGCGGCTGGGGTGCGCTGGCCGAGATGGCGACGGTCGAATTTGGCGCGAATCTGACGGGGGTGACGCTCTCCACCGAGCAGCTCGCATTCGCGCAAAAGCGCATGGCACAGCAGGGGGTGGCCGAGCATGCCGACCTGCGCCTGCAGGACTACCGCGACATCCAGGACGGCCCGTACGACGCCATCTGCTCCATCGAGATGGTCGAGGCCGTGGGCCGCGAATACTGGCCCACCTACTTCCAGTCGGTGAACCGCCTGCTCAAGCCCGGTGGCAAGGCCTGCATCCAGAGCATCGTCATCGACGACAGCCTGTTCGAGCGCTACATCAGCTCTACCGACTTCATCCAGCAATACATCTTCCCCGGCGGATGCCTGCCCTGCCCGCGCGAGTTCCGCCGCGAGGCCGAAGCGGCGGGCCTGCGCGTGGTGGATGAATTTGCGTTTGGCCAGGACTACGCCGAAACCCTCAAACGCTGGCGCGAGCGTTTTCTGGCGCAGCGCGCGCAGATCCTGCAGCTGGGGTTTGACGAGCGTTTCATGCACATCTGGGAGTTCTACCTCGCCTACTGCGAGGCCGCGTTTGCGATGCGCAACATCGACTTGGTGCAGTACACGCTGGTGAAAGCATGAATGCTATAAAAAAGATAGCTATCAGCGCTCTGCTAGTGGGCGCAGGGGCCGTTTTTTGCTCAAATTTTGCTATGGCGCAAGGGGCAGAAGGGGCGGTGAGCGCGTCGCCAGCCGCCAGCACACCGCTGGCGGGCGCGCGCCTGGTGGGCCAGGGCACCATGCGCTTCCTGGGGTTCGAGGTGTACCGCGCGCGCCTATGGGCCCAGCCCGGTTTTGATGCCGACCAGTACAGCGCCCACCCGCTGGCGCTGGAGCTGACCTACCAGCGCAACTTCACGGCCGATGCGATTGCCAAACGCTCCATCGAAGAGATGCGCCGCGTGGGCAGCTTCACGCCGCAGCAGGCCACCCGTTGGCAGCAGGCGCTGCAGGCGGCCTTGCCGGATGTGAAACCCGGGGACCGCCTGCTGGGCCTGTACCAGCCCGGCGCCGGCGCCGTCTTCAAGATGGGCGGCCGCGTGGTGGGCGAGGTGCCCGACGCCGAGTTCTCGCGCCTGTTCTTTGGCATCTGGCTGTCGCCCCAGACCTCCGAGCCCGGGCTGCGGCAAGAGCTGATTGCGGCCACCCGCACCGCAGGCCAAGGGCAGCCATGACCACCACCACGCCCATGCGCGCCGGCCACGGTCTGGCCTATGGGCTGCTGGGCCTGCCGCTGGCGTTTGTGGCGCTGCCGCTGTATGTGCTGCTGCCCAACCACTACGCGCGCGAATTTGGCATGCCGCTGGCCACGCTGGGCGCTGTGCTGCTGGCCGCGCGGCTGTTCGATGCGTTCACCGACCCGCTGCTGGGCCGCCTGGCCGACCACCTGTTTGGCCGCTCGGTGCGCGCCGTGCTGGCGGTGGGCGCGGTGTCGGCGGCGGTGCTGGCACTGGGGCTGACCAGCCTGTTCTTTCCGCTGGTGCGCGGTGCCGATGCGCTCTTTGCCTGGGCGCTGGTGGCGCTGCTCATCACCTACGTCGCCTATAGCCAGCTCAGCATTGCGCACCAGTCCTGGGGTGCGCGCCTGGGAGGCGATGAATTGCAGCGCGGCCGCATCGTGGCCTGGCGCGAAGGTGCCGCACTGGTGGGCGTGGTGCTGGCCTCGGTGCTGCCTGCGTTGCTGGGCCTGCCGGTGATGCTCAGTGTGTTTGCTGTCGCCCTGCTGCTGGGCTGGTGGTGCTGGGCGTTGGCTCCGCGCCCGGTGCTGCAGGAAGCCGGTGTGTACCGGCCGCCGCAACGCACCAGCCTGTGGCGGCCCTGGGGGCGTCCGGCCTTTCGCCGCCTGCTGGCCGTGTTCGTGCTCAACGGCATTGCCAGCGCCATCCCGGCCACGCTGGTGCTGTTCTTCATCCAGGACCGGCTGCAGGCCCCGCCCGCGCAGGAGCCGATGCTCCTCGCGGCCTATTTCGTGTGCGCTGCGCTGTCCATTCCGCTGTGGCTGCGCGCCGTGGCGCGCTGGGGCCTGGCGCGCACCTGGCTGGCGGGCATGCTGCTGGCGATTGCCGTGTTTGTGTGGACCGCGTTTCTGGGCGCGGGTGATGTGGTGCCGTTCCTTGTCGTCTGCACGCTGTCGGGCGTGGCCCTGGGCACCGACCTGGCCCTGCCCAGCGCCCTGCTGGCGGGCGTGATCGCCGCCGAGGGCGACAGCGGCCAGCACGAAGGCGCCTACTTTGGCTGGTGGAACTTTGCCACCAAGCTCAACCTGGCTTTGGCCGCAGGCCTCGCGCTGCCCCTGCTGGGCTGGTGGGGCTACACCCCCGGCACACGCAGCGAAGAAGGCCTGCAGACCCTGAACTGGGCCTATGCCGTGCTGCCCTGCGTGCTCAAGCTGCTGGCAGCAGGGGCGCTGTATGGGCTGGTGCTCCGGCCTGCACGCGGCCTGGCCAGCGCCTGATTTTTCAAGGGATGCCCAACATGCAAAGACGCCTTCTTCTCTCCGCCGCCGTGGCCACACCCGTGGCTCTGTCTGGCTGCGCCAGCCAGAGCATTGACGGCTACGCCAGCGAAAAACCGGTGCTGGACCTGGCCCAGTATTTCAACGGCAAGATCGACGCCTACGGCATCTTCCAGGACCGCAGCGGCCAGATCGTCAAACGCTTCACCGTGGTGATGGACTGCAGCTGGAAGGGCAACGAGGGCGTGCTGGACGAAGCCTTCACCTATTCCGACGGCACCACACAGCGCCGCATCTGGCGCCTGACGAAACATGCCGACGGCCGCTACACCGGCACCGCCGACGATGTGGTGGGCACTGCGGGCGGCCAGACGCGCGGCAACGCCTTCCGCTGGAACTACACGCTGGCCCTGCCCGTGGACGGCAAGGTCTACCACGTGGACCTGGACGACTGGATGTACCTCATCGACGACCGCGTGATGCTCAACCGCGCGACCATGAGCAAGTTCGGCGTGCGGCTGGGCGAGATCACCCTGTCCTTCACCAAGCGCGCACCATGAAACTCAACCCTCCCTTGCGCGACTGGCAGGGCCGCCGGGCCTGGCTCATCGGGGCCAGCAGCGGCATTGGCCGTGCCACGGCGGCAGCGCTGCATGCGCGCGGCGCGCAGGTCGTCGTCTCGGCCCGGAGCAGCGATGCACTGAACGCCTTTGTTGTGCAGCACCCCGGCAGCACGGCGCTGGCTTTTGACACCGCCGAACCGGCCCAGGTGCAAGCCGCCGCCGCGCAGGTGCTGGCGGGTGGTGTGCCCGACATGGTGTGCTATTGCGCGGGCTACTACCGCGACATGCGCGCCACCGACTTCGATCTGGCCGTGATGCTGAGGCATGAGCAGATCAACTACAACGGCGTACTGCATGTGCTGGCTGGTGTGTTGCCCGCCATGCTCACTGCCGCCCAGGCGGGGCGCCCGGGCCATGTGAGCCTGATCAGCAGCGTGGCGGGGTTCCGGGGTCTGCCCAAGAGCTTGGCCTACGGCCCCACCAAGGCTGCGCTCATCAACCTGGCCGAGGCGCTGTACCTGGACCTGCACGACCTGGGCATGGGCGTGAGCGTGATCAACCCCGGCTTTGTGGCCACGCCGCTCACGGCGGGCAACGACTTCACCATGCCTGCGCTCATCTCCCCCGAAGCGGCAGCCGACGCCATCCTGCAGGGCTGGGCGCAGGGGCAGTTCGACATCCACTTCCCCAAGCGCTTCACGCGCGTGATGAAGCTGCTGCGGCTGCTGCCGTATCGGTGGTACTTTCCGGCGGTTCGCCGCTTCACCGGCCTCTGACTTTTGCCATGCAGACCCCCGATACCGCACCCTCCACCGAAGACACCGTCACACGCATCATTGCGTTCTTTGAAAACCTGTCGCCCGCCGACGTGGCGACCATCGGCCGGTTCTACGCGCCCCAGGCGCGCTTCAAGGACCCGTTCAACGAGGTGGTGGGCGTGCCCGCCATCCAGGGCATCTTTGCCCACATGTTCGAGGCACTGGAGCAGCCGCGTTTTGTGGTCACGGGCCGCGTGGTGCAGGGGCAGCAGTGCTTTTTGACCTGGGACTTCCTGTTCGCCTTCAAGGACTTCCACAAGGGCGTGACGCAGACCGTGCGCGGCGCCTCGCACCTGGTGCTGGATGCCCAGGGCCTCGTGACCTTGCACCGCGACTACTGGGATGCGGCCGAAGAGTTGTATGAAAAGCTGCCCGTGGTGGGGGCGCTGATGCGCTGGCTCAAGAAACGCGCCAACAGTTGATCGTTGGCGGATGGTGGATCACGCCAGGGCTTTGATGCGCGGATGCCCCGGCAGTGGCACCGCGCGCTGCAGCACCCCTTCGGCCAGCCATAGCGCACTGTTCCAGGCCCGCTGCGCCACGTAGGGCAGGGGCAGCTGCTGGTAGTCGTCGTTGAAGACCTCAAAGCTGTAGTCGCCCTGGTAGCCCATGCCGTCCAGCGTGCGCACCAGCTCGGCCAGCGCCTGGCTGTGCACGCCCTCACCGGGGAACACGCGAAAGTGCCGCGCGGTCTCGATGCGCTCCTGCACCGTGCGGGTCTCCTGCCACATGAAGTCTGACAGCTGCACGAGGTAGATCTTCTCGGGGTCTACATCTTCCAGGGCCGAGAGCGGCGTGCTGGTGGCGAACTGGTGGTACGAGTCGATCGCCAGACCGAGGTTGGGGCAATCGGCCTGCTCTACGGCGGCCCAGGCCTGGTGCACCTCGTTGATGTGGCGGCCCCACGAGAGGCCTTCAAACGCCACACGGATGCCATGGGGCAGCGCCAGCAGGGCCAGCTTGCGCAGGTCGCGCGCAATCGCCTCGGCATCGGCCGTGGCGTGCGATGACGTGGAGCTGCAGGCCAGCAGCACGGGCGCGCCCAGGTCGCGCGCCATCAGGATCATCTGCTTGGCAATGTCCACCTTGTAGCTGTGCAGGTGGCCCGACAGGCCTTCAAAATCGCGCAGCACCTGAAAGCCCGTGACGCGCAGGCCACTGTTGCGCACCGCGTGCACAGCGGCTTCGATGCCCTCAGGGTGGCCCACGATGTCGCGCGCGGCCAGCATGATCTGGCCGAAGCCGGCGGCTTTCACGGCGGCCAGCTTGGCCTCCAGTGGGCCCGCCAGGCTGATGGTGTCCATGCCGAAATCGGCGACGTTGCGTTGCATGGTGGATTGGCGCATGGGCGGTCTCCTGGCTCAGCGGGCGCTGCGCACCAGCTCGAAGCTGGGCGAGGCCGCATCGGCACGCGTCAACGCGCCGCGCGTGCCGGTGTGTACGCCCGTGGGCGATTCGACAAACTCCACACCGCGCGCACGCAGCGCCTGCACCGTTGCCAGCACATCGGGTGTGCCAAAGGCCACGCGCTGCAGCAGCTCCTCGGGGTCGGCATCCAGCGCATCGACCAGCGGCTCGATCAGCTGCCAGTGCAGCGTGCCACAGGGGCTGGCCAGGATGCGGCCATGCGTGAGCACGCCAAACGACTGGTCGGGCGCCAGCTCGGCAAAGCCGAACAGCTCGCTGTAGAAATGGATCCAGTCCGCTGCGCGGCCCAGGCCGATGTACTGCACCACGCCAAACAGGTGCAGGCCCTGCAGCGCGGGCGGGCGGGGGTTGACGGTGGGGATGGGCACAAAGTCCACGTCGTAGATGGAAAACTCCTTCCAGCGGTCCACAAAATAGATGCGGCTCGCGCCCACGCCGTGGATGGCGGGGATGTTCAGCTCCATCACCTCGACCTCGGTGTGCACGGCCCACGCGCCCAATTCCAGCACGCGGCGAAATGCTGCGGCCGCATTGCCCACGCGGAAGGCGATGGCGGCCAGCACCGGTGTTTCGGTGAGTGCGGGCGGCGCATGTACGCCGGTGCGTTCGGTGTCCTGATGCGCGTTGACGATGATGTTCATGTCACCCTGGCGGTACAGCAGCACCTCGCGCGAGCGGTGGCGCGCCACGGGCTGAAAGCCCATGCGCTCCAGCGCCTGGCCCAGCGCCTGCGGGCGGCTGGTGGCGTATTCGATGAACTCGATGCCCTGCAGGCCCAGGGGGTTGGGCATGTCGCCCAGTGCTTCGCGGGTGGCCACCATCGGGGTGCTCATGGGTTCAGCTCCTTGTGTTGTCGTGCACGGAAGGGGTCAGCGGGCGCTGCTGACCAGGCGGCGAAAATGCGCGTCCATGCGGGCGGCGTCAGGGGCTTCGCCGGTGAACAGCTCAAACGCGCCCACGGCCTGGCCCACGGCCATGCCACCGCCGTCCGACACCCGGCAGCCCAGCGCGCGCGCGGCCTGGACCAGGGCGGTGTCGAGCGGGAAATACACGACTTCGGACACCCACATCGCGGGCCGCAGCAGGCCCACATCCAGCGGCAGGCCGGGCAGCTTGTCCATGCCCGTGGGCGTGGCGTGGATCAGGCCGGTGGCGTGGGCCATGGCCGAGCGGATTTCACCGGCCTCGGCGCGCGCGCCATAAAGCGCATTCACGTCGGCCGCCAGTTGTGCGGCGCGTTCGGGTTGTGCATCCACGATGCTCAGGTGCTGTGCCCCCAGGCGCAGCACGGCATGCGCAATGGCGGCGCCTGCACCGCCCGCGCCCAGCAGCACCACGCGGCTGAGGTCGGCACCGGGCAGCGCGCGGGTGAAGCCCCAGGCCCAGCCCGATCCGTCGGTGTTGTGACCTACCAGTTTTCCGCCCTGGATGACCACGGTGTTCACGGCGCCCATGGCGCGCGCTTCTTCCGACAGGCTGTCGAGGTGCGGGATCACCGCCTGCTTGCAGGGGTAGGTCACATTGCAACCTGCATAGCCCATGATGCGCGCCGCCGACAGCAGCGTGGGCAGATGCTCTGCCGACGAAGCAGAGCGGTCCAGGTCGATGAGCTGGTAGTGCAGGCGCATGCCGTGGTGGCGTGCTTCTTCTTCGTGCAGGGCAGGCGACAGCGACTTCTGGATGCCGGCACCGATCAGCCCGATCAGCACCTTGCGGGGGCTAGTGGAAGACATGGTGGAGGTGGTGGGGATGACCGGGGGATCGAGGAGCTGGAGGCTCATGGGGCGGGCGGAATGCAGGGTGGGCGCGCTGCCGGGCTGGTGGTGTCTTCACCGCACGGCAGCACAGGGGTGGCGGCGGTGGCTTACTTGCCGCCGCGCAGTTTGGCCAGCGTGGAATAGACCTCTTGCACGGTCTCGGCGCCGACCTTGTCGCTGTGTTTTTCAACCACGGGCTTGACCTTGGCGCGCAGCTTGTCCAGCTCGGCGGGCGAGAACTCGGACACCTGCATGCCTGCCTTCTTGAGGTCTTCCAGCGCCACGTTGGCCTGCACGCGCGACACACCACGCTGGAAGGTGGTGGCCTCGGCCATGGCGTCGTTCAACGCCTTCTGGTCGGCGGGTTTGAGGCTGTCCCAGAACTTCTTGCTCACGATGACGGCCTGGGGGTTGTACATGTGGCGCGTCACAGTGAGGTACTTCTGCACCTCGGCAAACTTGGACGACAGGATGGTGGAGAAAGGGTTCTCCTGGCCGTCCACGGCCTTTTGCTCCATGGCGGTGTACAGCTCGGGGAACGGCATGGGCACGGCATTGGCGCCCAGCGCGTTGAACAGGTCGATGTAGATCGGCGACTGGATCACGCGGATCTTCAGGCCCGCAATGTCCTCGGCCTTGGTGATGGGTTTCTTGCTGTTGGTGAGGTTGCGAAAACCCAGCTCCCAGTAGCCCAGGCCCACGAGGTTCTTGGCCTGCAGCTTGTCGAGCAGCTTCTTGCCGAAGGGGCCGTCGGTCACGGCGTCGGCCTCTTGCGGCGTGGCGAACAGGAACGGGAAGTCGTAGATGCCGAACTCTTTGGACTGCGCGGCCAGGATCCCCGCGTTCAGCACGGTCATCTCCACGGTGCCGCCCTGCAGGGCCGACACGGTCTGCAGGTCGCCGCCCAGCGTGCCGCCGGGGAAGAGCTTGACGGCAATGCGGCCGTTGGTCTTGGCCGCCACCAGGTCGGCGAACTTCTGTGCACCCTGGGCCTGCGGGTGGTCTTTCTGGTTCTGGAAGGCGAACTTGATGGTGCGTTCCTGGGCGTGTGCAGCGGGCAGCAGTGACGCGGCCACCAGGGCCGTGGCGAGCAAGGTTTTGAGCAGCTTCATGGAAATGTCTCCTTGGGTTTTTGGGGCGGACAAAAAAAGGGGCGAGAAACCTTGGGTGCGGTTCAGCCACCCAGCCAGCGCAGCGGCACGGTGACGATGGAAGGGAACAGCACCAGCAGGAACATCACGGCCAGCTGGGCCAGCATGAAGGGCATGACACCGCGGGTGACCTGCGACATCGAGATGCGGCCGACACCCGCCACCACGTTGAGCACCGTGCCCACGGGCGGGGTGATGAGCCCGATGGCGTTGTTGATGATGAAGAGCACGCCGAAGTACACCGGGTCGATGCCTGCGGCCTTGACCACCGGCATCAGCACGGGCGTGAGGATGAGGATGGTGGGCGTCATGTCCATGGCCGTGCCCACCACCATGACCAGCAGCATGATGGCGATCAGCAGCAGCGTTGGGTTGCCCATGAAGGGCTCCAGCATGCCGATGACCTTGGAGGGCAGGTCGGCCACGGTGATCAGCCAGGCGGACACCATGGCGGCAGCCACCAGGAACATCACCACCGCGCTGGTGCGGGCCGAGGCGCGGAAGATGTCGGCCAGTTGGTGCCAGCTCAGCTCGCGGTAGACCACCATGGACACGAACAGCGCATACACGGCGGCCACCACGGCGGCTTCGGTGGGGGTGAAGACACCCATGCGCAGCCCCACCAGGATGATGATGGGCAGGCCCAGCGCCCACACGGCCTCGCGCAGGGCCACGGCCAGTTCGGCACGGGTGGCCCGCTTGGGGGGCGCCACATCTTCGCGCCGCACCAGCCACCACCAGGTGGCCGCCAGCGCAACCCCCAGCAGGATGCCGGGCACGATGCCCGCCAGAAACAGCTTGCTGATGGACACGTTGGCCGCCACGCCAAAGATCACGAAACCGATGGACGGTGGAATCACCGGGGCAATGATGCCGGCCGACGCAATGAGCCCGGCCGAGCGTTCCTTGTTGTGGCCCGCAGCCACCATCATGGGCAGCAACAAAGAGGCCAGCGCTGCCGCATCGGCCACGGCCGAGCCCGACACGGCGGCCAGGATCACCGCCGCCATGATGGCCACATAGCCGAGGCCGCCGGGCACATGGCCGACCAGCGTGAGCGCCAGCTTCACGATGCGCTTGGACAGGCCGCCCACATTCATGATCTCGCCCGCCAGCATGAAGAAGGGCACGGCCAGCAGCGGAAAGCTGTCGGCGCCGTTGATCACGTTCTGCGCCAGGATCTGCGCGTCGAACAGGTCCAGATGCCACATCAGCGCCACGCCGCTGATGAGCAGCGCAAACGCGATGGGAATGCCGATCGCCATGGCGAGCAGCAAGGAGCCGAGGAAGATGGTGACGGTCATGGTGGAGTGCCTGTGCGGAGGGGTCAGGGGCGGCGGCTGTTGGGCGCTTCGTGGGATGTTTCGGCGCCCGCGGGGCGGTGCGCCAGGGCCGACAGTTCTTCGCTTTCCTGCACCATGACCAGCTCATGCTCCGCCAGCGGAACGAACAGGGTGCGCAGCAGGTCGTGCAGCAGAATGGCCATGCCCGACCCGCCCATCAGCACGCCGCTGGCGTAGAAGATGCCCACCGAGGCGCCGGTCACGGGCGCTTCGGTTTCCCAGTTGATGAGCATCTGGGCCCAGCTGCCGCTCAGCAGCAACCACGACACATACAGCATGGCGATCTGCGCCAGCACCAGGCAGGCCTTCTTGCCCACGGCGGGCAGGCGCGACACCAGCGCATCCGTGCCCAGGTGGCCGTGTTCGCGCAGCGCCACCACGGCGCCCATGAAGGTCAGCCACACAAACAGCCAGCGCGAGAGTTCTTCCGACACCGTGATGCCGGAGTTCAGGGTGTAGCGCAGCACCACATTGCCAAACACCAGCACCACCATTACCGCCAGACACAGGCCGGACAGTACATCCAGCACGCGGGTGTATCCCCGCAGCACGCGGTCGGCCAGTGCAAACATGGTGTCTCCAGTCGTTGTATTGAAACGCTGAAAGAATTTTGTACGAACTGGTTAGTATTTGATCTAGGTGCAAACCCTGCATGGTTTGTCATGGCAGGACGCAGCCATGCACGGCGCGCGCCCAGGGTGCCAATGAGGAGCTTTTTGGCGCGGGACCGGGGTGCGCCCGGGCCGGGAGGGTCAGGGCCGCAGAAAGCGCACGATCATCTCGATGATCGATTCACGGCGTTGCGCCGTGGCGGCAGGGGTGTCGAGCGAGCGCTTGAAGATCGCGCCAAAGGTGTGGCGGTTGGCCTCGTTGAAGAAGCACAGCGCCGAGATGGACATGTGCAGGTCCACCGGGTCTACATCGGGGCGGAACGCGCCCGCCGCCACGCCACGCTGGTAGACATCGCGCACGGCATGGATGACGGGGATGTTCAGTTCCTGGATCGTGGCCGACTTGCTGATGAACTCGCCCCGGTGCATGTTCTCGTTCATCACCAGGCGGATGAAGTCGGGGTTGGCAAGCTGGTAGTCCACCGTGAACCCCACCAGCGTGCGCAGGGCCTGCTCGGGTGCCAGGTCTTCCAGGTGCAACTCCGATTCGATGCGCCGGATGCGCCGGTAGGCCTCCTCCAGCACCGCGACGTACAGACCTTCCTTGCTACCGAAGTAGTAGTAGATCATGCGCTTGCTGGTGCTGGTCAGCGCCGCGATCTCGTCAATGCGCGCACCAGCCAGGCCCTTGTCCGCAAACTCTGCCGTGGCCACCTGCAGGATGTTGGCCATCGTGCGGTCGGGGTCGTTGACGCGGACCCGGTCCGCCCCGGGCGTGGTGGCGGCCTCGCGCGCCGCGCGCTGGCGGGTGGCGCGTTCATCGCCGGGTTTCGAAGGTTTTTGAACCATTTCGTTCATAAGCGCCCAAGCATACGGCAAGCCCGGCGCGGGGTCTTTACCAAACCCGGGCTGCCTGCGCCCGCCGCTCAGGACGGCTTGGTGTCTGCAAAGCTCGGGCGCAGCATCAGCTTGTCAAGCAGCTTGCCCAGGTTGGGGTACTCGTTGCGCCAGGCGATGTCGGGGAAGCGGAACTCCAGCCAGCCCAGGGCGCAGCCCACGGCGATGTCAGACAGACTGAGGTGAATGCCGCTGCAATACGGCTTGTCGCCCAGACCCTGGCTCATGGACTTGAGGCCGTCGTTGACCTTGATCAGCTGGCGGTCGATCCAGGCCTGGCTGCGTTCGCTGTCCTTGCGGTGGGCCCAGGTGGCTTCCAGGCGGGCCAGGATGGCGGCGTCCATCACGCCGTCGGCCAGGGCCTCCCAGGTCTTGACTTCGGCACGCTCGCGGCCCTGCGACGGGATCAGCTTGCCCACGGGCGACAGGGTATCCAGATACTCGACGATCACACGGGAGTCAAACACCGCTTCGCCGCCTTCCATCACCAGGCAGGGCACCTTGCCCAGAGGGTTGGATGTGGCGATGTGGGTGTCGTCAGCCCAGACGTTTTCCTGCACGAACTGGTAGTCGAGCTTTTTCTCAGCCATCACGATACGTACCTTGCGCACGTAGGGGCTGGCGGTGGCTCCGATCAATTTCATGGTGTGTCTTCCAGTGCGCGGGGATGCTGAACAATTCGGGTTTGATTCTATCGACAGCGACCCGGCGTGAGCCTGACTGATGCGTGGCGCCTACACACCCCGCCTACAATTGCGCGCCATGAGCCTGTCCACCATCACCGCCCTGTCGCCGCTTGACGGCCGTTACGCCACCAAACTTGCCGCCCTGCGCCCGATCATGAGCGAGCACGGCTACATGCACCGTCGCGTGCAGGTGGAAGTGGCCTGGTTCATCGCGCTGTCGGATGCAGGTTTCGCTGAATTCAAGCCGCTCACCACCGGAGCGCGTGCTTACTTGCTGGGCTTGGTCAAGAACTTCTCCGAGGCCGACGCGGCCGCCATCAAGGAGATCGAAAAGACCACCAACCACGACGTCAAGGCGGTCGAATACTGGATCAAGAGCAAGTTCGAAGCCCGTCCCGAGCTGGAAAAGGCCTCTGAATTTGTGCACTTTGCCTGCACCAGCGAAGACATCAACAACACCAGCCATGCGCTGCAGCTGCGCTCGGGCCGCGACCAGGTCATCCTGCCGGGCCTGGACCGCATCGTGCTCAAGCTGCGCGAAATGGCCCACGCCTTTGCCGACGTGCCCATGCTCAGCCGCACCCACGGCCAGACCGCCAGCCCCACCACCGTGGGCAAGGAAATGGCCAACGTGGTGATGCGCCTGCAGACGGCCTGCGAGAAGATCGCTGCCGTCAAGATCATGGGCAAGATGAACGGCGCCGTGGGCAACTACAACGCCCACCTGTCCGCCTGGCCCGAGTTTGACTGGGAAGCCTTCAGCAAGAAGGTCATCGAAACGCCCGAGCCCCTGGGCCTGGGCCTGACCTTCCAGCCCTACAGCATCCAGATCGAACCGCACGACTACATGGCCGAGCTTTTCGACGCCGTGGCGCGCGCCAACACCATCCTGATCGACCTCTCGCGCGACATCTGGGGCTATGTGAGCCTGGGCTACTTCAAGCAGCGCCTGAAGGCGGGCGAGATTGGTTCCAGCACCATGCCGCACAAGGTCAACCCCATCGACTTCGAGAACGCCGAAGGCAACCTGGGCCTGGCCAACGCGCTGCTCAAGCACCTGTCCGAAAAGCTGCCTATCAGCCGCTGGCAGCGCGACCTGACCGACAGCACCGTGCTGCGCAACATGGGCGTGGCCCTGGGTTACGCCACGCTGGCCTATGCCTCGCTGCTTACGGGCCTGAACAAGCTGGAAATCAACGAAGAGGCCCTGGCCGAAGACCTGGACGCCGCCTGGGAAGTGCTGGCCGAACCCATCCAGACGGTGATGCGCCGCTTTGGTGTGCAAGGCGCCTACGAAAAGCTCAAGGAAGTGACCCGCGGCAAGACCGTGACGGCCGAAGCGCTGCACGGCCTGATCAACTCGCTGGAAATCCCGCAGGCCGAAAAAGACCGCCTGCTGGCCATGACGCCTGGCAGCTACGTCGGCAAGGCGGCCGAACTCGCACGCCGAGCCTGACAGCGGTCATTCCAAGCCATTTTGGCCTCCAGCGCTTTTCCATTAAGCGCTGGCAGCTATCTATTTAGTAGTGAGGCTGCATGGCCATCAAATCCACCATCTTCAAGGCGAACGTCCAGATCGCCGATATCGACCACGGCTACTACGCCGACCACGCCCTGACCCTGGCCCGCCACCCGAGCGAGACCGACGAGCGCATGATGGTCCGTCTGGCCGCCCTGGCCATCCAGGCGCACCAGCTCAACGACCTGTGCAATGGCGACGCCACCCTGGCGTTTGGCGCGGGCCTGTCGGACCCGGATGATCCGGACGCGTCCCTCACCGACTTCACGGGCCGCAAGCGCGTGTGGATCGAAGTGGGTCAGCCCGAGGACAAGCCGCTGACCAAGGCCTGCAGCAAGGCCGATTCCGTGATCGTCTACTGCTTCAACCACGCCTCGGAAATCTGGTGGAAGGGCATCGAAAGCAAGCTGTCGCGGCTGGACAAGCTGCAGGTCTGGCGCATTCCCACCGATGCATCGCAGGCACTGGCACAGTTGGCCGAGCGCAGCATGCAGCTGCAGGCCACGGTGCAGGAAGGGGCCATCACCCTGAGCAGCACCTTGGGCAGCGTGCACGTGGAGCCCGTGCGCTGGAAGTAGATTGTTCAGGCCGAAAAGGCCTTCTCCGCGCAATAGTCATACCCTTTTAGCTACTGAATTAATAGCATTGGTGGCATGTCTGCATGCCCAGTTGCCTGCATGCGTGGACAGGCGTTTCAGTTTCAGTCCCGTGGCATGAGTGCACCACATTGCCAGCACTGCTCGAAGCCACCCTCCACAATTTCGCCGCAGCGGCAGGCCCAGTGGCGCTGCGGCAGGGCCTGCAACTCTTGCAGCAGCGTGCGAGCGCGGGTCGCGTGTTCCTCGTGGTCCAGCCAGATCTCGGGCAGGCATTGGTCGGGCGGCAGGTGCCCGGCGGCGGCACCCAGGTACTGGCGCTGCACCGACGCCGTCATGCCCGCCTCGCACAGGAGGTCGGCCCACAGCGTGGCGATGGCGATGTTCGGGGCTTGGGTCAGGCGCAGCATGGCTCCACCATAGCCGCTGCCGGGGTTGGCGTACAGCCCCTGCCTTTGTCGGCCTCAGGGCGCGGGTGATGGGGGTGTCGAGGCACCCTCGGCCGCACGTTCGGCGTAGCGGTTGAAGCGCCACGCAGAGTGCTCCAGGGTGATGCGGCGCCACACCACACGCTTTTCCACAGGGCTCATGGCCGGCCAGTGCTGCACTTCATCGAAGGTGCGCCCGCAGCCTTTGCAAAGGTCGTCCCCTTGGCTGGTGGAGCAGATGGCGATGCAGGGGGTGTCGGGGGTCGTGTCGTACCAGGCATGCCATGCGGCCAGCGCGCGTGCAGGCAGGTCGCCTTCGCCGATGGTGGTCTGGCGGTGGTACACCATCAGCGCATAGGCCTCTCCCAGGGCCTCGATCTCGGGCGCCAGCGCCACGCCATCCGGCGAGGGCGCGCGGTGGCGCCAGTGGTTGATGGCGGCTTCGATGTCGGTGATGTGGATGGCGGCCATGGATGGGCGAGACACAAGGGGGCTGGATCATAGCCGCCCGCCCGGGGGATGCTGGCGGTGGTGTTATCCACAAAAGGCTTATCGCGCAGGAACGTTCATACGCAGTAACCACAACATGCCGACCCTTGCGCGGCCGCGCTGGCGATGTTCCAATCGAGGGCTCGAAGGGGAGTAGCTCCCGACTTGTATTGCAGCGGGGCCCGGCCCTGATGGTCGCAGTGCAAGGCATCGGATTCGTCGTCAATACGAAGCATCGCTTCCGGCGTTCCGGGCTCCACGCACATGCTCCATGTGCAGAGCCGAGCAAGACCTTTGATGGGCCCACTGTGGGCTGATCAAGGCTGCCTCTTCGCGTGCCGCGCCCCCGCAGCGCGGTGGCAAGTCCCTGATCCTCCGACCGCAGGCCCTCTATCCCTGGGAAGGACTCGGCGCTACAGTGGCGGCGCGGTCCTCCCTTCGCGCTCTTGATACTGAGGAATTTATGGACTTTTTGGCATCGCCCGAATTCTGGCTCGCACTGGGCCAGATCATCATCATCGACATCCTGCTGGGTGGCGACAACGCTGTGGTCATTGCGCTGGCTTGCCGCAAGTTGCCCCCTGCACAGCGCACCAAGGGCATCATCTGGGGCACTGCGGGCGCCATCGTCCTGCGGGTGATCCTGATCGCCTTTGCGATGACCCTGCTGGCCTTGCCGTTCCTCAAGTTCGTGGGTGCCATCCTGCTGGTGTGGATTGGTGTCAAGCTGCTGGCCCCCGATGAAGAAGGCCATGGCGACGTGCAGGGCAGCGACAAGCTGCTGGCCGCCATCAAGACCATCATCGTGGCCGACCTGGTGATGAGCGTGGACAACGTGATCGCCATTGCTGGTGCAGCACAGAACGCCGGCGAACACCAGTTCCTGCTGGTCGTGCTGGGCCTGTTGATCTCCATCCCGATCATCGTCTGGGGCAGCCAGCTGGTCATCAAGCTCATGGAGCGCTTCCCGATGATCATCACGCTGGGCGGCATGCTGCTGGGCTGGATCGCAGGTGGCATGCTGGTCACCGACCCCGCACTGGCCAACCCCGACAAGTGGCAGTGGATGCTGAAGATGCCTCTGGACGCTTCGGGCGACGTGCTCGACACGGTCAAGTACGGTGCCAGCGTGGCGGGTGCACTGTTGGTGCTGCTGGCCGGGAAAATCATTCTCGCGCGCCGCGCCGCTGCAGCGCCTGCCGAACAACAGCATTGATCTGATCGGTGGCCCGGGGGAGTGCTTCACGCCCCGGGGCCTTGGGGCTTTCACAGGAGGCGGTATGGATAGAGTCATCGTGTACGTGGACGACGCAGCGTATGCCCAGCAGGTGCTTGCGCCCCTGTTTGCCCGTGAGGCAGCGGCACCGACCCAGTGGGTGCTGGTGGCCTGCGCCCCGCGGATGACCCACCGCATCAGCAAATGGGTGAGCCACAGCGCCCGCGAGAACTGGCGTACCAAGTGGGCGGACAAACTGTTTGCCCAGATACTCCCCGGCCTGCGGGCCCCCGCCAACAGCGTGACCACGGTGGTGGCCAAGGGTCCGTTGGTAGAGCTGACGGAGCAGCTGCAGGCGGCCCAGCCCTCTGCGGCCCAGGTGGTGGATGCCCGCCGCCCCAAATCCGATGCCCCGGAGGATGCGGAGAAAGGCCAGAAGGCGGGCCGCCGCTGGCCAACGCCCCGGCCTGGCACCCTCATGGGCAGCCTGCTCACGGGTTTTGGCACCCTGTGGGTTCTGGCGCTGGAGTGACTGGGGCGCGTCGAAAGACGCCAAAGGGCCTGTCCGCTGATCGGAGCAGGTGCTGTGACAAAAAGGGCCTGCAAGGCCCTTTTTTGCGGATCACTGGCCGGTGCTATTCTTTGGCCATGAAACTTCTTCTCAAATGGCTGCTCAGCGCAGCCGCGCTGTTGTTCGTGGCGTACATCTACAGCGGTGTCGAGGTGAAAAGCTTTCCCTCGGCATTGATCGCGGCCTTTGTGATCGGGCTGTTCAATGTGGTGCTGCGGCCGGTGCTGGTGGTGCTGACGCTGCCAGTCACTATCGTCACGGTGGGGCTGTTCCTGTTTGTGATCAACGCGCTCATGTTCTGGGCCGCCGCCAGCGTGCTCGATGGCTTCCATGTCGCGGGTTTTGGCGCAGCCCTGCTGGGCTCGCTGATTTATTCGGTGCTGGGCGTGGTGATTGAGTCAGCGCTCGGCGGCCTGTTCGCGAAGAAGTGACTCCGTGGCACGCAGCCGGGTGTCGATGATCGACGCCTCGATGTGGTCCGCTGCGGCGCCACCTCGGCGGGCCAGATCCTGACCCGCTTTGAACCGGTCCACCGCCGCCGCATAGTCATACCGCGCGGCATGGGCCTCGGCCTCCGCGCGGACGGCGCGCAGCCCCTGGCCCTGAGCCTGCCACACGGCCGCCAGCAGCTGCCATGCGCTGGCATCCTTGGGGTGGTTGGCCACCCAGGTTTGCAATGAACTCGCCGCCGCACTGGCCTGGCCCGCCTGGAGCAGGATCCGGGTGCGCAGCAACAGCTCCGGTCTGCGTGTGCTGGTGCCGATGACTTTTGCTTCTGGCAGTGCCGTCTGCGCTGCCAAGACATCACCGGCGGCCAGTTCGATCTCCGCACGCAGCAGGCGCACAAGCCGCAGCGCGGCAGCGTCCGCCTGCGCCAGCGCTTCGAGCTTTTGCACTGCCGACCGTGCGCCCGCCATGTCCCGCAGCTGCTGCGCCCCCAGGGCGGCGGCATACAGTGCCGCCGCACGCCGTTGCGGCGGCTGTGCCGCGAACCCGATGCCTTGGGGCTCCTGAACCCATTGGCGCAAGGTGTCCACCCCGGGGTTGGAGAGCACCCGGGCGCGGGCCGCCACCATGGCGTGCTCCAGCGAGGTGGTCACGGCCTGGCCAAGGTTGGCGCCGGGGGGGTGGCGCGATTGCATGTCCGCCATGCGCTCGCTGGTCAGCGGATGGCTGCGCAGATAGGGCCACGAGCCATTGTCATTGAGCCGATTGGCCTGCTGCAGCTTGTCAAACATGCTCACAAAACCCAGAGGTGAGAACCCGGCGGGTGCCATCAATCCGTAGCCGATGCGGTCCGCCTCCCGCTCCATGTCGCGCGAGAAATTCAGCTGGTTCTGCATGGCAAGGGCCTGGCCGCCCACCACCAGGGCCTGCGTGGCGCCGGGGTTCTTGCTCGCCGCCAGGGCGCCCAGCACCAGCGCCCCTAGCAGCAGCGGGGTCTGCTTGCTCTGCTGCGTGATCAGGCGCGAGATGTGGCGCTGGGTCACATGGCTAAGTTCGTGCGCCAGCACCGATGCGAGTTCGTCACGCGTTGCCACCACCCCCACCAGGCCCAGGTGCACGCCCAGGTAGCCACCGGGCAAGGCAAACGCGTTCACCGTACGGTCCCGTCCCAGCAGAATCTCCCAGGCGAAGCGCTCGTCCAGCTCGGCAGAAAGTTCTCCGCGCGCACGGGCGGCCTCCATCAGCGGCTGCCAGATGCCCTGCACATAGTCCGCGATGACCGGGTCGTCGATGTAGTCGGGATCCCGGTACAGTTCGCGAATGATGCGGTCGCCCAGGCGGCGCTCGGCGCTGGTGGTGAGGTCGCCGCTTTCGCCGAGGGTGGGCAGCTGCGACTGGGCATGAGCTGGGAAAGTTAAGCAAATTGCTGCAATATTGATAGCAATAAAGGCTTGACTAGCGCGCCAGAAAGGCGATTTTTTGCTAAGAATAGCGAGGGGATGGGGCCGCAACGGGGCGGCGAGCCCTCGGGGCCAAAAGCGATTCCGCATGCCCGTATGATGCCCTGAGCCACCGATTGTTTCGTAACAACAACCATTTGCCGACCCACTGCCATGTCTTCCCTCACCCACTTCGACGCCCAAGGCCAAGCCCACATGGTGGACGTAGGCGCTAAACCCGCCACCCACCGTATCGCTGTAGCAACTGGCCGCATCGAGATGCAACCAGCAACCCTGGCCATCATCGAAAGCGGCACGGCCAAGAAGGGGGACGTGCTGGGCATTGCCCGCATCGCAGGCATTATGGCTGCGAAAAAAACCAGCGATTTGATTCCGCTGTGCCATCCGCTGGCACTTACCCGAATATCGGTGGAGTTTGATTTGCTCCCAGAAAACTCTATGGTGCGATGCACGGCGACCGTAGAAACTGTGGGGGTCACGGGCGTGGAGATGGAAGCGCTTACCGCCGTGCAAATCGCACTTCTCACAATTTATGATATGTGCAAGGCCGTGGATCGTGGCATGATTTTCCATGCGATACGGCTCTTGAAGAAATCAGGGGGTAAATCCGATTACCACTCCCCTTTCTGACTGGAAAGCCATTTTCTGTACTCCGTTGGCCAGTTTGCCTGATAGCGTAGAGTGTGGTAATCAACCAGATCCTGGCGCCCCAAAATACTCGCACTCACTATCACGCGTTCAATGATTCTTGGTTCGGGAGATATATGCAATGCTTGCAACGCGCCATTTAGAAGTACTTCCGCGTTCGAGCTATCTGGATCGGTAGCAACGACCAAGGCGAAAATAACCTGATCTTTGTGGAAAATGGAGGATTTGACTTTTTCCACAGTGTCATTTTTATAAGCTCCCAGTCGCTCGGCATATGGAAGATAAAGCTGGGATATTCTGGTGTAATCCCAGGCCAAGACTATAAGATAGAGTGATAGAAAAAATCCAATGATATTGCGATTCCGAGTTGAAAGACTGATGGGGCCTGGAGGCAAATTTTTGATGGCATGTCGACCACTCCAGCATATCCATATTAAAAACCCAAGCATACTCTGGAAGTTGCCAAACCAGAGAGGAAACTCAAGAAGGCTATGCAATCCCAGAACCATCAGAATACCGGTTGCGAGTTGTGGAGTTGGTTCTGTCAAGTTCCACGGGCGTAGGTAGAGGGCGTACGTGCACAGTGAAACAGAGAATAAAATAGCGATCGGTATACCAAACTCAGCCGCCAGATGCAGTGGGAGATTGTGTGCATTCGTAAAATAGGTGCAGAAACGCATGCCATCGTGCAACGTATCGTAGCTTGCGAATCCAAGATTACCCCATCCCCACCCTGTCCAAGGCTTGCGTTGGATGATATCCAGAACGTTGCTCCACAAGATTTTCCTGCTACTGCAGGTGTTTTCGACGGCCCATCGATCAAGAAAATTGCGCTCTCCCTCCAGGCCATGAAATGTTTGCAGCAACCATGGCAAGGCTGACGTAGCGGCGATGTAGGTAACTACCAAGCTAGCAAGCCAGCCGACAATCTTTCGCGGAGCATTGCGGCTCCAGTACAAGCCCAAGCCGCAAACCACAAGCATTTGCAAGGCGCCCCCCCGTGAAGCAGTGGTGGCCAAGCCTGTTGCAAGCAATAAACCCAGCCACCAAGAATGGGGCACCAGTCGCCCGGTCTGGCGGCACCACACCAAAACTGCCATGCCTACAGCTAGAAGACTGGCGAGGTGATTGGACTGCCGGGTATTGGCATAACCGTGACCGGGATCAGCCGCTGCCATCACCGAAGACAGCCAGTGGCCCAGATCAAGATACTGGAGCACCGCTAGCACGGCGCTGACGGCCGCTGCCACCAGCCATCCGGCAATCACGCTTGGGGTTCGACATGGACTTTCCTTCAATACGAAGACTATTGCGACTGCGCAAACCCAGGCCACCCAATTAGGCCAGAACTGGGGCAACGGCCCATGCGTTACAGGCCACAGCCAGATGAGTGCCCCCAGAGCAATCGCCACATTTTCGTTCCAACGCGGTCTTTCATCGGGTAGCCAAAATGTGCCGATGGTCATGGAGCTGGTGCCTTTGGTACTTTCATGTTTTCACCATCCGTCAATATGCAGTGCTTTCATTGGCTCCAAGGTGTCCTTTCGAATAAGAACAATCCAATCAGTCACAGAATCACAGACAAGTGGCATATATCCGATTTGATTGACTTTGAGTTCATTTTTTCGCAAAACGGCATCAATCAATGACTGGTAAGTTTTGTTTTTTGTGTATATATTCTCAATTGGTCGCAAGGCACCACGAATAAGATCCTTCTGCGAATTGTAGTCAACCCATCGCTCTGGCTGAAAAGCGGGGTGGTTGCCTGCCAGAGACATTTTTACGCTTTGAAGAAAGCGTGGGTCATCGGGTTCAAATTGTTTAACACCAATCCATTGAGGTGCATTCAAAGAAATAGCAGAAGGTCTCTTTTCAAATGGAGGACCGATATCAAGCCACTGGACAACACGAATTCTGTCGATCTCGAAGGCAATCCAGACGGGGCGAACGGTACTCAACTGGTGCAATCCGTAGGCCAGCGCTCCACATTGGATGAAAACAATGATGGCCAAGTCAATGCGCCACTGGTAGCTTGGTTTTTCCGGACGATAGAGAATCCATGTGAGAAAAGGGCCACAAACGACATCGACACCAATCAGCAGAAAAAATACCGCAGTTCCTTTTGTTATCTCGTGATAGGGTGCAGGAAACCAACGATAGAACACAAGCCATGCCACCACGGCTGCAATCAACATGCTCACCCCCAGATGGATGCATGCAGCCATTAGCGATGTATATTTCGGCTTTTCTTTCGGCATGGATTCAGTGATATATTTTTCCTGACAAATGAAAAGGGAGCGCAATGCGCTCCCTTTTTCAACAGCTGTTGAAAATTACTTGCACTCAGACGGTGCGTAGCGCGCTGCCAAAGTCTGCGTGGCTGGAGTGCCTGCAAACGATGCCGCAGCTGCACCCACAGCTTGGCAACGCCAAGCCACAGGCTGCGAAGGGGGGGTGAACGCAGCCGTACCAACGGGTAGAATGGTGCCAACTGGAGCATTGGGAGTCAGCGTCAGAATGCCGCCGCCAGCCGCAGCCGTAGTCGTCACCGTGATCACGCCGGTGGCAGGGGTAATGGCAAGACTGGTAATGTTGCGAGTTGCATTCGGCGCAGTGTAACCGGTTGCATAGCCAGAGGCGATTGCCGAAGGATTGCCACCGGCCAGCACGTCTTGCACATTCACCTTTGCCGCAGATGCTGCAACCAGCCCTTCAGATACACGGGCACGTACAGTGTAGTCTTGGTAGGCAGGCAACGCCACAGCAGCCAAGATACCGATGATCGCTACAACGATCATCAATTCGATCAGGGTAAAACCCTTTTGCATAAAGCGCTTCATAAAAACTCCTAGGAAAAATTGCAAATGCGCACTTGATATGCAATCCGCGTGCCCGCTTGCATCGGGCAGCTGTTGGATTGCGGCGCCCAGCCTCGCAACGGGCAACTTGCGCCCTTGTAAGAGGGGGCGAATCGGCAAGGTCAAGCTTTTGACGAACAAATCTCGGCAAAGAAGCGTGTTCTTCAACATTGTTCACAAGCATCCCAGGAGGTCGGTGCTTGAGCTATCTGCTACGCGTCAAAAAAGCCCCTTCAAACTCTTTTGCTTTACATTTTTGTCAGCCAGTATTGTCAAGCTCGTACTTCATACTTCCAGCACTTGCCCCGCATCCAACCACCGGATGTCATGCGGGGCCAGGGAGCCCGTAGTGCCATCCAACTGCCGGATTTCTTCCATGATGAGCTCGGTCTCCGATGGCTTGGTATGGGTGATGTAGATGGGATAGCGGTTCGCTGGATCGATATGCGCCAACTCCTGGGCCAGGGTGGCGGGTGACAGGTGCAGGCTGCGGCGGGCAAGATCGCGTTCGCGGTTGCTGAAGGCAGTTTCTATGACGAGGTAGCTCACTTGCATCGCGTTGACCCGCTGCCAGAACGACTGGTTGCGTTCGGTGTCACCGCTGAAGACCCACCAGCCCGTGTGTCCTTTCACGGCGAAGCCGACGGCGGGAACGGTGTGGCGTGCGGGAAGAACTTCGATTTCGAACCCGTCTATCGCCAGCAACTCGCCAGTCGAGAACGTTTGGTACTGCAGAAATGGCGATGCTTGCGATGGAATGGCGCTGAAGTCTGGCCAGATGATGTTGTTGAACACATGTGCCTGAAGCGCCTCGATGGTGGCGGGCAGCGCATGAACCTGCACAGGGCTGCGGCGCAGGGACGAGACGGCGTCCAGCATCAGCGGCAGGGCCGCAATGTGGTCGAGGTGCGAATGGGTGAGAAGCACATGGTCGATACGGCCCATTTCCTCGAGGGTCAGGTCGCCCACGCCGGTGCCCGCATCGATCAGGATGCGGTCTCCAACCAAGAACGATGTCGTGCGACAGTCCTTGGCGATGGCGCCGGAGCAGCCCAGCACACGAATCTGCATGTGAAGCCTTCCCGCTTTTGCTCGCTCGTCTACTTGGTATCGAAGTTGGTGGCGCTGTCCCAGTCTGGGTTGTAAGGCAACAACCGAAGACTGGCCACGCGCTCGGCGTACAGCGCGTGCAGCACGGAATGGAGTTTGAATTCTTTCAAGCGTGCCAGCAGTGCATCACATTGTGCCCATTCCTGTGCGGCGTAGGCGGCCAGAAATTGGCCCCATAGTTCGAGCTCTTCGGCTTGTCGAGGTGCTAGCTGGCCCAGTTTTGCCAACGGCTGGTAGATGGGCACCGCCTGGGCCTTGCCTTTGACGCGGACACGGTCCATCTGTTGCCAGGCGAATTGGGGGGCGAGTGATTTGGCGCTTTCACTCACCACAATGGCGGTGCCGTAATGTTTGGACAGGCCTTCCAGCCGTGAGCCCAGGTTCACGGCGTCGCCGATGACGGTGTAGGCGCGCCGGATGTCCGAGCCCATGTCGCCCACGCACATGACACCGGTGTTGAGCCCGATGCCTACCCCGATTTCGGGCAAGCCACGCTGCCGGTGGTCGGCATTGATCTGCCCTATGGCCTGGGCCATCTCCATCGCGGCCGATACGGCCAGGTGTGCGTGGTCCGGAGTAGCAACGGGTGCGCCCCAGAAGGCCATGACGCAATCGCCCATGTACTTGTCGATCGTGCCCCGATGGCTGCGGATGATGTGGGTGAGTTTGCTGAACACCTCATTGAGCAGCGCCTGCAACTGCAGCGGTTCCATGCGCTCCGACATGGCGGTGAAGCCGCGCATGTCGCAGAACATCACTGTCAGCTCGCGGCTCGTGGCCTGCATGCTGTAGTGCTCTGGCTGCTTGACCATCTCGGCCACCAGCTCGGGCGGCACATAGGCGCTGAACAGTGTGGCCAATTCGCGTTTGGAGCGGCTTTCCACAAAGTAGCCGTAAGCCATGTTGAGTGCAAACGCCAGCAGCGCCATCACCACGGCAGTGGCGAGTGGCAAAGCCAGCCCGTGGGCGAGATAGAGCCAGAGGTTGAGGCCCACCAGTGATGCCACGACGCCGCCGCTGAGCAGCACCGCTGCGGAGGCTGACAGCAGGGGCAATGCCACGGCCAGCAGCAATCCCGCACACAGCAGTTGCAAGGCATCGAATCCGACGGCGTAGTCGGGTCGCACGATGTTCTTGCCGTCCAGAAAGGCCGAGAGCACATTGGCGTGCGCCTCGACGCCCGGATAGGTTCTGCCGACCGGGGTCACCCGCAGGTCCAGCAGGCCCGGGGCGGTGGAGCCCACCAGCACCAGCTGGTCTTTGAGCTGGCCGGGGGCAAGCTTGCCTTCCAGAACATCCGAAGCCGAGATGTACCGGAAGGAGCCGCCCCGGGCGTCGCCTGGGCCCCGGTAGGGGATGAGGGTGGCCAGTTGATCGTCCACCGGCAGGGCCAAAGAACGCCCATCGGCGCGCAGCACAATACTCTGCAGGGCGTCATGCGAACCATTGGGGACCGGGTTGGCGAAGCCCGGGTGGATGTCTGGCGAACCAACGACGGCGCGGAACATGGCCAGGGCCAGGGATTCGTAATACTGCCCCTGGTACTCGGCCAGCAGCGGGAGGGAGCGCACCACGCCATCTTCATCGGTGATCGAATTGAAGAACCCGGCGGTGGGTGCGGCGGCGGCCAGACTTTCGATGTTGCTGCTGTAGCCTTTCCACGATGTTGCGATCAGCGGCAGGCCACGCAGGCGGTCCAGCGGCAGCGCGGGTGCGGGGAGGGCCCCCTTGGTAATGCCGTCGCGGTCATCGCCGGATAGGTAGTAACCCAGAACCACTGGACGGCCTTGCAGTGATTGTGCAAACAGTGCGTCGTAGTTCAGCGAGGGGGCGAGGCGTTCCAGCTGCTCCTGAAGCCCGGGTTGATTGCGCAACGGCCCCTGGGCCAGCCCACGCAATGTGGACAGGCCCGAGCTTTCGTCCGCCTCGGCGAACACGACATCGAACCCCAGCACGGATACCTGCTGCCGCTCGAACAGTTCGCGTGCCAAGGCTGCCAGTTTGTCGCGCCTCCACGGCCAGTGTCCAACCTGGCCCAGGCTTTTTTCATCGATGTCGATGATGACGATGCGCTCGTCCAGCGTGCGGGGCATGGTGACCCGCAAGCGTGTGTCATAGATGATGTTGTCCAGCCGCTCCAACACCTGGAGGTGAAGTACATCCGAAATGTGCAGCAGCGCAAAAACCAGCGGTATCAGGGTGACGGCGATGCGCCGCCAGCGGCGCAGAAACAGGTGCGAGAGCTGCTGTCGCATGGACCTGGCCGCATGGGGGTGTCAATGGGAGATGGCGGCGCTGGTGCAACCGCCGACAGGGCGCCGCACCATGCGCAGACCGTCAACCTTGTTCGAACTGCATCTCGGTGCCGGCCAGTTCCAGCCGGTCTCCATGCTTGAGCGGCACAGGAGACGTGCCGATGGAGGCGCCGTTGAGCAGCGGCATTTCTGGGCCCTCCACATGGGCCAGCACAAAGCCATGATGGCGCTTGGTAATAGACGCAACGGCCACGCCGGGTTTGCCAATGGTTGTGACGACCTTTTGCAGAGACACTTCACGCCCTGCTGCTGCACCTGACATGACGCGGATCAAGGCGGCGATGGGCGCCGGAGCGGGCGCTGCCGGGGCAGGCCGTGCCGCCGCGCCCACAGGGGGCACCATGCCCGGCTTGAAGATCATGGTCTTTTCGAAGTTCTGGCCTTCGGCTTCCTGCAAAAAACGAATCTTGTACTTGCCCACTTCAATCGTGTCGCCATTGCGCAAATCCTGGCGCTTGACGGCTTTGGCATTCACATAGGTGCCGTTGGTGCTGCCCAGGTCTTCGATCTCGACCTCGTGTTCTGCCATGTGGATCACGGCGTGTTCCCCGCTCACGGCGAGGTTGTCGATCACGATGTCGTTGTACGGGCGTCGGCCGAGCGTGGTCCGCTCCTTGGTCAGTTGCACTTCCTTGATGACGACCCCGTCGATTGAAACGATCATTCTCGGCATGATCCACTCCTGATGTGATGAATTGTTGTGGTTTGGGCCATTCAGACGGCCCCTAGCAATCGGGACATAAGGCCGCGCTTCTTGCCTCCCGCAGCGGCCTGCACCAGCAGCACGCTCACGTTATCACGCCCGCCGTTCGCGTTGGCGGTGTCGATGAGCAATGTGGCTTTTTCTTCCAGTGGGAGTGGCGCGCGCACCATCTCCGCCAGGTCGGGGTCGGGCACCATGTCCGTGAGGCCATCCGAGCACAGCAGAAAGAGATCATTCGCAGCCACCTGGAACTCGTTGACTTCCATCATGACGTTGGGCTCCACGCCCAGGGCACGGGTCACCAAATTGCGGTTGGACGACAGCGCCGCCTGCTGGGCCGTCAGCAGGCCGGCATCGATCTGCTCCTGCAACCACGAGTGGTCCCGCGTGATTTGCTGCAATGCGCCATCTCTCAGCCGGTAGCAGCGCGAATCGCCAATGTGCCCAAGGATGAGGCGGCTGCCATGGAACACGGCGACGACCAGCGTGGTTCCCATGCCGGCATATTGGGGGTTCGACAGCGATGCACCCAGGATGGCGTGGTTGGCATTCTCCACGCAGATTTCGAGCGCACGCCGCACATCGGTGGATTGGGGCGTGGTGCCCGCCTGGGCCAGCCAGCGGGCCATTTCGGTGCGTATGAAGGTGGTGGCCATGCCGCTGGCGACCTCCCCGGCGTTGTAGCCACCCATGCCGTCTGCGAGTATGGCGACTTGCGCTTCGCGATCGACCGCCACCGCATCTTCGTTGTTGGTGCGCACCCGGCCCTTGTCGGTCCGCGCGAAAAATTCGTAGGTCATGGGTGTGTGGGCGAGCGTCATTGGGCGCCTGAAACGGGCGGGGCTGACGCTCCCCGCACGGCGGGGGGATCCATCACGGTTTCCTGAAAATCCGTCATCTCATGCCCTGTTGCATCGCGGTCCGCATCATAGACCACTGTTTCGGGCGCGGGCGGGCTCTCGGCGCCGGCTGCTCCAGCGGCAGCCTGCCGCAGATCGGCGGCAAACTGGCGGCCTGTCTGGTAGCGGGCCTCCGGGCTTTTTTGCAGGGCCAGTGCCACCACCCGGGCGACGGTGGGAGAGAGGTCGGGGCGCAACTCGCGGATATCTGGTGCGTCCACACTGGCGATCTTGTGCATCAGCTCGGTCATGGAGGCGCCCCGCAGCGGAAGGGTGCCAGTCAGCAACTGGAACAGTGAGATGCCCAGCGAATACAGGTCCGACCGTCCGTCCACCTTCTTCCCGGCGAGCTGCTCCGGCGACATGAAACTGGGGGTGCCCAGCACCAGCCCCGTGCGGGTCTTGCTGGAGTCGGTAATGCGCGCAATGCCAAAGTCCGTCACCTTCACCGCGTGGGTGGCGCTGTCAAACATGATGTTGGCAGGCTTGATGTCGCGGTGTACCACGTTGTGGGCATGGGCGTAGTCCAGCGCATCGGCCACACACGCGGCAATGGACAGCACGGTGGGCACGGGCAGCAAATGGTCCTTTGCGCAGGCATGTGCCAAGTCCCGGCCTTTGAGGAACTCCATCGCGATATAGGCCAGGTCATGCTCTTCGCCCGCATCGAAGATGGTCACGATGTGGGGGTGCTGCAGGCGCCCGGCCGTCTCGGCTTCGCGGAAGAACCTGGCCCGCGCATCGATCAGCGCATCGCCCTCGAACTCCTGGCCCAGGGCCAGGGTCTTGATGGCGACGACACGCCCGATCTTGGGGTCGCGCCCCAGGTAGACGACGCCCATGGCCCCTTTGCCAATTTCCCGGTCGATCTGGTAGCGCCCCAGCATGGGCACGCCCAGCGTGGCGTCGCCGGGGAGCCGTGGGCTGGCAGTGGTGCCCTGTGGGGGAACGGACGCAGGCTGGCTGTTGGGGCCGCCGCTGTCGGCCTTGGCGCGTGCCCGCTTGTAGCGGCTGCGCGTGTCTTTGTACTGCCGGTTGTGCCGCAGGATGTGCTCGTACACCGCCTTGGCCTTGGCAAAGTTGCGTTTGCGTTCAAAGTCTTCGGCCAGGTGGTACAGGTTGTCCAGCAAGGCGTCGCTGGCGGGCACTTTGCGCAGGCGCTCGAACGCCATGTCCAGCTGACCTTGCCCGTGCAGGGCCAACCCCATCATCCGGTCTGCTTCTGCGGCTTCCGCCGACGGTGCGCGGCCCCGGCCGTTTTTCCATCCGAGCAGCAGGCTCGCGACGATCCCCGCCGCGAGCCCGGTGGCAGGCAGCGCCAGCGCAACCCACAGGCCCGCGTAGTGCAGCAGTCCCCACCCGGCGGCTGCGAGTGCCAGCACCAGCGCCGCACCAGCACCCAGCGCCACAGCCGCCCGCACCCGGTGGGCCAGCAATGCCACGTACAACAGCGCGCCTGCCGCTGCCAGTCCCGATGCCCAGGGGCCCCAGGCGGGTTCCTGCACGCCGAGGCCCAGCCGGATGGACGACACGGTGCGCGCCAGCGTCTCAACGGGGTACAGCGTGCCCTGCCCCCCCTGCGGCGCCAGTGACTCGCTGGTGCTGCCCACCAGCACAATCTTGCCCTTGAAGGTGCTCGCAGGCGTTTTGCCGTCGAGCACGCTGCTGAAGGAGTGCGTGGGGAATGCCGGGCTGTCTCCCGGCACCGTTTGCACACGGGGGTGCATCACGGCGGCGGCATCTGTTGCAATGTGCAGCCCTCCCAGGCGCAACCCGGGGGGGGTATCCTGGATGTGCAGATCACTCGCACCCAGATGAAGGCTGTGCTGGGCCGCCAGCAGCGCGAGCGCAGGAATCCCGGCGTTGTCGTAGCGCAAAAGCAGGGGTACCCGGCGGATTTTTCCATCCTCGTCTGCCTCTGGATACAGGTGGCCTACGGCAGCGGCAGAGGTCCCCAGGCTTCCAACGGGGTGCTGCGCTGACTGGACAGGCTTGGCGAAGGTGCCGGGGTCCGGCAGCGTGCTGCGGCGCACCTGGGACGGAAGTGCTGTGGGCGTGCCCGCGGAGGCATAGCGCGATGCCAACAGCACATTGCCTGCACGCTGGATGGCGCTGGCCAAGCGGGCATCCGTGTCGAGCACCTGATCGGCGTCGGCAGCAATGCGGCTGAGTTCAGTGGCCAATGGGCCGGTGTCGCCGGAAGCGGCGAGCAATTCACGGATCTTGCGCACATGGCCCAGGGCCCGCTCACTCTGGGGCTCTGTGAAGTAGGCGGTGTGGACGATGGTCTTGGCGCCGCTGGCTGCGAGCTGATCGATCAGTCGCGCATGGATGTCACGGGACCAGGGCCAGGGGCCCAGCGCGGCCAGGCTCGTGTCGTCAATGTTGACAATGGCGATCTCAGGGAGGGGCGCGGGGGTGGTGGTGCGGATGGCCGCGTCATACAGCGCAAGATCGAGCCGCTGGGCAAGGCCCGTGACCACGCACAGGGCTACTGCCGCCAGCCCCGCCAATGCGCTCCAGAAGCCATCGGTACGCCACACATTCAGTCGCCGTGCCGAGGATTTTCTGCCCACTTGCTCTTGTTCCACTCAGGTATTGAGCCGTCATTTAAGCAATAACTGCGCCCAGGTCTTGGGGCTGAAATTTTGCGAATTTTTGTAACGAACAACGCTGTGGGAATGCTGCCTGTGCCGTTCTTGTCGCGTCTGTGGCTTGATGTTTGGCGGAGATGCCATTTTTGTCACATTGAATGATGCTTGCTCCCGGCGTGGGAGAACCTGCCGCCACGTTGGCTTGGGCGCAAAAGGGCAAAAAAAAGCGCCCGAAACCGAGGTTCCGGGCGCCTGGAGCCACTGCGCATTCGCCCCTTTGGCGGCGGCCATGCAGAGCGCATGGCCGTTGCCGTGGGCGAAGCGTGACTTACTTCAGCTGGGCCTTCAGCAGCTTGCCCAGTTCCGATGGGTTCCGTGTGATCACGAAACCGGACTCTTCCATGATGGCCAGCTTGGCGTCGGCCGTGTCGGCGCCGCCAGAAATCAGGGCGCCTGCGTGGCCCATGCGCTTGCCGGGAGGAGCGGTCACGCCAGCGATGAAGCCCACCACGGGCTTCTTCATGTTGGCCTTGCACCATTGGGCGGCTTCGGCTTCGTCTGGGCCACCGATTTCGCCAATCATGATCACGGCATCGGTGTCTGGATCGTCATTGAAGGCCTTCATCACGTCGATGTGCTTGAGGCCGTTGATGGGGTCGCCACCAATGCCCACGGCGCTCGACTGGCCCAGGCCGACTTCGGTCAGCATGGCCACGGCTTCGTACGTCAGCGTGCCCGAACGGGACACCACACCGATGCGGCCCTTGCGGTGGATGTGGCCGGGCATGATGCCGATCTTGATTTCGTCAGGCGTGATCAGGCCGGGGCAGTTGGGGCCCAGCAGCAGGGTCTTCTTGCCGCCAGCAGCTTCCTTGGCCTTCATCTTGTTGCGCACCATCAGCATGTCCTTGACCGGAATGCCTTCAGTGATGCAGATGGCCAAGTCCAGGTCGGCTTCCACGGCTTCCCAGATGGCGTCCGCAGCACCTGCTGGAGGCACATAGATCACTGACACGGTAGCGCCGGTCTGCTGGGCAGCTTCCTTGACGGAGGCATAGATCGGGATGTTGAAGATGGACTCGCCAGCCTTCTTGGGGTTCACGCCTGCCACGAAGGCATTCTTGCCGTTCGCGTATTCCTGGCACTTCTCGGTGTGGAACTGGCCCGTCTTGCCCGTGATGCCCTGGGTGATGACCTTGGTGTCTTTGTTGATGTAGATCGACATGTGTGTTCTCCGGGCTTACTTGACGGCAGCAACGATCTTGGTCGCAGCTTCGGCCATGGTGTCTGCAGCGATGATGGGCAGGCCGGACTCGGCCAGCATCTTCTTGCCCAGCTCTTCGTTCGTGCCCTTCATGCGCACGACCAGCGGCACGTTCAGGTTCACGGCCTTGCAGGCGGTGATCACGCCGGTGGCGATGGTGTCGCACTTCATGATGCCGCCGAAGATGTTGACCAGAATGCCCTTGACCTTGGGGTTCTTGAGCATGATCTTGAAGGCTTCGGTCACCTTCTCGGGGGTGGCGCCGCCGCCCACGTCCAGGAAGTTGGCGGGCTCGCCGCCGAACAGCTTGATGGTGTCCATGGTGGCCATGGCCAGGCCAGCGCCGTTCACCAGGCAGCCGATGTTGCCGTCCAGGCTGATGTAAGCCAGGTCGAACTTGGAAGCTTCCACTTCGGCGGGATCTTCTTCGTCCAGATCGCGGAAGGCGACGATTTCGGGGTGGCGGAACAGGGCGTTGGCGTCAAAGTTGAACTTCGCGTCCAGGGCCATCAGGTTGCCCTTGGAGTCGCAGTTCAGCGGGTTGATTTCCACCAGCGACGCGTCGGTATCCATGTAGCACTTGTAGATCTTGGCGAAGATGTCTACGGCCTGGTCGATGGAAGCGCCGGTCAGGCCGATGGCTGCCGCCACCTTGCGGCTTTGCGCTTCGGTGATGCCGACCAGTGGATCGATCATTTCGGTAACGATCTTCTCGGGCGTGGAGTGGGCCACTTCCTCGATGTCCATGCCGCCTTCGCTCGAAGCGATCAGGGCGACCTTCTGCGTGGCGCGGTCGGTGACCAGCGACACATACAGCTCGTTCTTGATGTCGGCGCCGTCTTCGATGTACAGGCGGCGGACCTTCTGGCCTTCTGGGCCGGTCTGGTGCGTGACCAGCTGCATGCCCAGGATTTCGCTGGCGCGTGCCTTCACGTCGTCAATGGTCTTGGCAACCTTCACGCCGCCGCCCTTGCCACGGCCACCGGCGTGGATCTGGGCCTTCACGACCCACACGGGGCCGCCGAGCTTCTGGGCTGCTTCGACGGCTTCTTGTACCGTGAATGCGGGAATGCCACGCGGAACGGGCACACCAAAATTGCGCAAGATTTCCTTGCCTTGGTATTCGTGAATCTTCATGAGGTCTCTCTCAGGGAAGGGTGGTAGTTACCCGTTTACCATGAACAGTTGTCTGGCCGCGGGCTTGGGACATGGCAACCCGCGACTGTATCATGTTGCAACGCACCATCCCATGTGCTTAGTACGTACATCCCCTTACCATCGGGCCGCAGCCCGGTTGTTGCACACGAAGGAACATCCATGTCCAAAGTCTTCATTGATGGCGAAGCCGGCACCACGGGCCTGCAGATCCGCGAGCGCCTGCAGGCCATGCCGCAGATCGAGCTGGTCAGCATCGCGCCCGAGCTGCGCAAAGATCCAGCAGCCAAGCGCGACCTGATTGCGGGTGTGGATGTGGTGGTGCTGTGCCTGCACGACGATGCCGCGCGCGACACCGTGGCCATGGTGGACGAGATCGAGCGCAGCTCGGGCCGCAAGGTCAAGGTGATCGACGCCAGCACGGCCCACCGCACGGCCGATGGCTGGGTGTACGGGTTTCCAGAACTCGCGGCATCGCAAACACAGGCAGTGCGTGATGCCGCCCGTGTGTCCAACCCCGGCTGCTACGCCACGGGCGCGATTGCCATCCTGCGTCCGCTGGTCGATGCGGGCCTGATCCCTGCGGACTACCCCTTGAGCCTGCCCTCGGTGTCGGGCTACTCCGGCGGCGGCCGCACGATGATCGAAGCCTACGAGGCAGGCACTGCAGCGCCTTATGAGGCCTATGCGCTGGGCCTGTCGCACAAGCACATTCCCGAAATCCTGCGCTACACCGGCCTCACACGCCGCCCCGTGTTCATTCCTGCCGTGGGCAACTTCCGCCAGGGCATGCTGGTGCAGTTGCCGCTGCACCTGGACCTGCTGCCGGGCGCCCCCAAGGCCAGTGACCTGCACGACGCACTGGCCAGCCACTACAGCCGCACCAATACGCCCGAGCAGTGGGTGAGCGTGTTGCCCCCCACTGATGACCTGAAACTGGCCGCCGACACGCTGACCGATACCAACAAGCTGGAACTGCGTGTGTTTGCCAACGAGCAATACCGGCAGGCCGTGGTCATTGCGCGTCTGGACAACCTGGGCAAGGGCGCCAGCGGCGCTGCGGTGCAAAACCTCCAGCTGATGCTGGGCGTTTAGCCCCCCAGAGCGCACCGGGAAGTGGGGCGAGGGCCCTGCTTGTTGGCGGTGCGCTCAGCCCCCGCCAGACTCGTCGGCGCCCAGCACGGCGCGCCGCGCAACATCCCCTGAGAACCCCCGCGCCAGCAAAAAGCGCATCTGCTTGGCGCGGGCCTGCGGGTCTGCGGCGGGCTCGCCAAACTTGCGGCGCCACACTTCGCGGGCGCGCTCCAGTTCACTGTCCTGCAACTGGGCCATGGCCTGCTGCACTGCGTCGGCACCCAGGCCTTTGGACTGCAGCTCCTGCCGGATGCGCGTTGCGCCCAGGCGGCCTGCGCGGCGGTTCAGCACCGACTCCACCACCCGCGCCTCGCTGATGAAATCGCGTGCCTGCAGGTCGTCAAGCAGGGCGTGGAGGTCATCGCCCTCCTCCGCATGCGGGGCCAGCTTGCGCAGCAACTCGGCGCGCGAGTGTTCGCGCTGGCTCAGCAGCCGCAGTGCGCGCCCTTTGAGCGACAGCGTGGTGAAGCCCATGGTGATGGATTATCAAAATTGATAGCAAACAGTGCTTTGCTATTGGGCGGCGAAGCCCTTTTGGGGCTCAATTTTTTGATGTCTGACTTGCCGCCAAACCCTTGCGGGCTTCGTTCTGGCGGCATGGCAGCTGTGTTTGACTTACGCCTCGTCTGCAGCGCTGGCTTGCGTCAGTGCTGCAGGCAACAGGGCGATGCCCAGTTGCTCCCGCACTTTGTTTAAGTGAAACTGCAGTGCTACTCGGCTTACGCCTCGTCTGCAGCGCTGGCTTGTGTCAGTGCTGCAGGCAACAGGGCGATGCCCAGTTGCTCCCGCACTTTGTTTTCGATTTCTCGGGCCAGGTCCGGGTTCTCGCGCAGAAACTCGCGCGCGTTGTCGCGGCCCTGGCCGATCTTCTCGCCGTTGTAGGCATACCAGGCACCGCTCTTCTCCACGATCTTGGCGGTGACGCCCATGTCGATGATCTCGCCCTCGCGGCTGATGCCCTCACCGAACAGGATGTCGAACTCGGCCGTCTTGAAGGGCGGGCTCACCTTGTTCTTGACCACCTTGACCTTGGTTTCGTTGCCGATGGCTTCGTCGCCCTTCTTGATGGTGCCGGTGCGGCGGATATCGAGGCGCACCGAGGCGTAGAACTTGAGCGCGTTGCCGCCGGTGGTGGTTTCGGGGCTGCCGAACATCACGCCAATCTTCATGCGGATCTGGTTGATGAAGATGACCATGCAGTTGGTCTTCTTAATGGTGGCGGTGAGCTTGCGCAGCGCCTGGCTCATCAGACGGGCTTGCAGGCCGGGCAGCGCGTCGCCCATCTCGCCTTCAATTTCGGCCTTGGGCGTGAGGGCGGCCACCGAGTCCACGATGATCAGGTCCACGGCGCCCGAGCGCACCAGGCTGTCCACGATTTCGAGCGCTTGCTCGCCCGTGTCGGGCTGGCTGATCAGCAGGTCGGACAGTTGCACACCCAACTTCTGGGCGTATTGCACGTCAAGGGCGTGTTCCGCATCGACGAAGGCGCAGGTGCCGCCCTGCTTTTGCATCTCGGCCACCACCTGCAGCGTGAGCGTGGTCTTGCCCGACGATTCCGGGCCATAAATTTCCACCACGCGGCCCCGGGGCAGGCCGCCCACGCCCAGGGCAATGTCCAGGCCCAGCGAGCCGGTGGACACCACCTGGATGTCCTCAATCACCTCGCCTTCACCCAGGCGCATGATGGTGCCCTTGCCGAACTGCTTCTCGATCTGGGCGAGCGCAGCGGCCAGGGCCTTGGCCTTTTCGGTGTTCACGGGCAATGCGGGGTTGGTGCCTTTGACTGCGACGTCCATGGGAAAACTCCTTGAGAAACAATGGGTTGGGTGTTTGCATGGCTCTGCAATTAATCACAGGCTGGATGCTTGAACAGTAGTTTATGCGAGCCGTCTTTTGTTCTTCAAGGATAATTTGGTCAGTTTGCCTGACAATTTGGGAATGCCTGATTCGCTCGCTTCATCCCCTGCCGAAGACGGCTGGCGCCAGACCCACCTGGGGCGCCTGCTGGGCCACGCCATGCGCCGCTTCGACGCGCGGGTGCTGCAGCTCATGGCGCACAACGTGGAGGTGCCGCTGGCCCTGTCCAACCTGGCCGCGCGCGACCAGGTGACGGCCGCCCATGTGCACATCACGCGCCACCTGGCGCTCTCGGGTGACCGGCTGACCGACCTGGCCCAGCGCGCGGGCATGACCAAGCAGGCCATGGCCAACCTGGTGGACCAGTGCGAGGCCTGGGGGCTGGTCACGCGCGAAGCCGACCCTCTGGACGCCCGTGCGCGCCGCGTGTGCTTCACACCCGTGGGGCTGGCCTGGCTGCAGGCCTTCCGCGATGCCGTGGCGCAGGCCGAAGCCGAGTTCCGCGCCGAGGTCGGCAACGAGGTGGCCACCGTTGTCACCATCGGGCTGGAGGCCTACGCGGGGGGGTAGGCGCTTTCGCGCCGCGCGGCCTGTACCAGTGCTGCCGGGTCCAGGCGCAGCGCCTTCAGCGTGCGCGTAGCCACGCCTTGTGGCGCGGCTGCGACCAGCGCCACCACATGCGCGCCCAGCAAAGGGCCCGGCTGGCCTTTGCGTGCGTGGGCCAGTGCCTGCACCAGGCTCTGGCCAGAGGGCTGGGCGTGGAAGGCCCGGGGCTGTGGCGCCGTCAGAGGGCTGGCGGGCGGCATATCGGCCTGGATGCCCGCCTGGGCCAATGCGTCGCGGTACTGCTGCTCGATCGCCGCAGGGATGGCATCGGGATTGGCGCCGATGCGCTCGAAGGCGCGGCGTGCGGTGCCATCGGGCAGTTCGATGGCTGCCAGCAGGAAGTGCTCAGCGCCCGGCCGTGGCTGCCCCTGGGCCCGGGCGTGGTGCTCGGCGCGTGTGAACAGCTGGCGCAGGGTGCGCATGTCCTGCAGGCGTTGGCGGATGCGTTGCAGCATGGAGAGGCTCCTTCAATGCGATCAAGGGTGGGTGGGGCGCGCGACCTGGGCGGCCAGGCGCTTGTGGGCCGCCTGTTTGCTCACGCCCAGCGCCTGGGCGATCTGCGCCCATGACCAGCCCTGCTCCAGCGCAGCGGCCACTGCACTGGATTCCAGCCGGTCGGCCATGAGGCGCAAAGCCACCACGGCCGCCAATGCGGCCTCGGGGTGGTCGGGCGAGGGAAGCGGGGATGGGGGCGGCGCTTGCATTTGTCAACTATAGTTGACGAGCGCAAAATGTGTCAACTTTGGTTGACGAACTGCGCGCTGTGGTCTGGACCCGGAGAGGGACGCGGCCTCGTTTCCCGGTACTGATCCTGCCCCCTTTCAATCAGGGCTGTTGCTGGCGCTCAACAACGGTGCAGCCGGGGGCGCCACCGGCTGCGCACAGGCCAGCAGCCACTGCCGAAAACACTGCAGCGCGTGCAGCTGCGTGCGCCCCTCGGGGTAGCAGAGCCAGTAGCCCACGGTGCTGGAGTAGCCGCCGCGCTGCGGTGCATCGGCCAGGGGCTCGCGCACCAGGCCGGCGGTGATCTCGTCCTGCACCAGGCAGCGCGGCACCAGCGCCAGGCCCATGCCCGCCATCACTGCGCGGATCATGGTCTGGAACTGGTCGAACTGCGGCCCGGCCAGCGGGTCGATGTGACCCGGCACGCCATGGGTTTCGCTCCAGCGCAGCCAGGCCTCGGGCACGGTCACATGGCGCAGCAGGGCGTGGCGTGCCACGTCGCGCGGGGTGTGGATGGGCCAGTCGGCCACCTTGCTGCGGGGGGCAATCAGCGCCACGTCGTGGCCCGTGATGTAGTGCGCGTGGGCACCGGGCCAATGGCCGTCGCCGAACAGGATGGCGCAGTCCAGCTCGGGCCGGTCGAAGTTGTAGCTGTGCATGTAGGGCACAAAATGCAGCGTGACCTGCGGGTGCTGCTGCTGGAACTGCGGCAGGCGCGGGATCAGCCACTTGGCGGCGAAGGTGGGCAGGCTGGACAGGTGCAACGCGCCACCGCCGTCGTCGCTGGTGATCAGCTCCAGCGTGGCCGCCTCCAGCTGCGCCAGAACCGCGCGCACGGCCTTCTCGTAGCGCTCGCCTGCCGGGGTCAGCGCCAGGCGCTTGCGGCTGCGCTCGAACAGCGGCACGCCCACCCAGCCCTCCAGCTCCTTGATCTGCTTGCTCACTGCGCTTTGTGTGAGGTGCAGGGCCTCGGCAGCGCGCGACACGCCGCCAAACCGCGTCACGGTGGAGAACGCCCGCAGCAGGTGCAGGGGCGGGGCAAGGCGGCGCAGGGACGACATCGTAAGTAATCAAATCATTCCAACTTGGAATGTTATCAGGCATATCCATTGCTTGGTAGAGCGCACCAATTCACTTAACCTCAATGCACCTCATAGGAGAATTTTCAATGCAACGCCGTCGCCTGCTTTCTGCAATGGCCGCTCTATCTTTCGCTCCAGGAATATCCTTGGCGCAGGAGGGCAAGCCACTGCGCCTGGTCGTGCCCTTCCCTCCCGGCGGCGCGACCGACATCACGGCCCGCAGCCTGCAGGAATCGCTGGCCCGCATCCTCAAGCAGCCCGTGGTGCTCGACAACCGGGGCGGAGCCGGGGGCTCCATCGGCATGGCCGAAGTGGCGCGCGCCCCGGCCGACGGCCTCACCATCGGTGTGGCCACGCTCTCCACCCACGGCGTGAACCCCGCTGTGTACAGCAAGCTGCCCTACCACCCCACCAAGGACTTCGTGGGCGTGACCGAGATCGTGAAGGCCCCTGGCGTGATCGTGGTCAACCCGGCCGTGCTGCCGATCAAGGACTTTGCCGACCTCGTCAAATACCTCAAGGCCAACCCCGGCAAGGTGTCGTACGCCACGCCGGGTAACGGCACCATCGGCCACATGTGGGGCGAGCTGTTCAAGAGCAGCACGGGCACCTCGATGGTGCACATTCCCTACCGGGGCGCAGGCCCGGCCGTCAACGACGTGCTGGCGGGCCAGGTGGCGGTGTATTTCGACCAGGTGGCCTCGTCGCTGCCGCATGTGAAATCGGGCAAGCTCAAGGCGCTGGCCGTGTCCTGGCCCGAGCGGCTGGATGTGCTGCCCGAGGTGCCCACCTATGCCGAGCTGGGCTACAAGCAGGCCAACGAACCCTCGTGGTTTGGCCTGGTGGCCCCGGCCGCCACCCCCGCTGCGGCGGTAGACCGCATCCAGCAGGCTGTTGCCCAGGCGCTCAAGGAGCCCGCCGTGCGCGAGCGCCTGGCAGGCCAGGGCCTGTATCCCTCGGGCACCACGCCCAAGGAGTTCACGGCCCAGATCGGCAGCGAGATCGACAAGATGAAACGCGTGGCGGCCTACGCCAAGATCGCCCTGGATTAACCCGGGGCGGGCCTTGTTCCGCAGGGACAAGGCCCGCCCGGTGGGCAGGGGCCTCCCCTGCCCGGCCGTGAGCCGGACGCCGTGGTCCCTGAGGGATAACCATGGCCTGATTCCGGTCTGGGTGGCTAGGCCAGCCGCCCCACTTTGCGCACACTCTGCCTATGCATGCAGCCTTGAGACTGATCCATCACCGATTCCAGCAAGCCCAGCCTGGCGAAACCGGCTCGCCAGGGCTGGCCACCCAACCCTCCAGCACCGCCACCGTGACTGCGGTGCCCGGTAGCACACCGCTGGTGCTCGACTCGCCCCACAGCGGCACCCGGTACCCCGACGACTTTGGCTCCGCCCTCGACCTGGCTACTCTGCGCCGGGCCGAAGACACCCACGTCGAAAAGATCTACGCCTTTGCCCCCGCGCTCGGCGTGGCCTGGGTCGAGGCCCATTTCCCCCGCATCTATCTGGACGCCAACCGCGATACCACCGAGCTGGACACCGGCCTGCTCGACGGCGACTGGCCCGACCCCATCTCCACCGACCCCAAGGTGCTCAGCAAGGTGCGCCTGGGCAAGGGACTGATCTGGAAATTCACCGACCAGGGTGAGCCCATCTACCAGCGCCAGCTCACCGTGGCCGAGGTGCGTGCGCGCATCGACCGCTGCTGGCGTCCGTACCACGCCGCCGTGGCGCAGGCCATTGACGCGGCGCATGCGCGCCATGGCTACAGCATCCACCTCAACTGCCACTCCATGCCCGCCGTGGCCGGGCGCTTTGCCACCGAGTTCCCGGGGCTGGAGCATGCCGACTTTGTGGTGGGCGACCGGGACGGCACCACCGCCAGCCCGGCGCTGTCGGCGCTGATCTGCGAGCACCTGCGCGCGTGCGGCTACAGCGTCGAATACAACCACCCCTACAAGGGCGTGGAGCTGGTGCGCCGCTACGGCCACCCGGCGCAGCACCGCCACAGCATCCAGGTCGAGATCAACCGCAAGCTCTATATGGACGAGCAGACGCTCGCCCAGATGCCTGAGGGCATGGCGCGGCTGCAGGCGGACCTCAAGACCCTGGTGCAGAGGCTGCTGGCACACGATCCGCGCTGAGCACCCGGCGCGGGCCCGGCGGGCTCAGGCCACCAGCGTGGAGACCCCTTCGTAGAGCAGGCCCATGCTGTCCGCCGTGGCGATATTGCTGTGGGCCAGGCCCGCGCGCGAACCATCGAGTGCGACCACCGACAACGCCTGAAAACCCGCGTCCTGGCCGTTGTGCAGCAACCAGCCCGTGCCGTGCACCGCGTGCACCAGCCAACCCAGGCCATAGCGGCCCGCGGGGGCATGCCCCAGGTCCTGCAGACCCTTCACGTAACTGCGGGGCAAGGGGGTGGCGTCGCCGCGCAATGCCTGCAGGTGCCACTGCAGCCACCGCGCGTCCTCCTCCACCGTCAGGCTCACGGCGCCTGCCGGGTCCAGGATCTCCAGCCACACACGTTCCGGCGCCTCGGCCAGGGGCAGGGGCTGCAGCCGCCCGTCCAGGATTTCATGCCCGGCGGGCTGCTGGCTACCGGCACGCATCGGTTCTCCCACAAAGAGCGAAAGGCCCAGGGGCTGGGCCACGCGCTGGCGCAGCAGATCCGCCCACCCCAGGCCCGTGGCCGCGCGCAGCATGCGGGCCGCCAGCGCATAGCCTGCGTTGGAGTAGGCAAAGCCCGGGTCCGCGCCCGTCCCACGAACGGGCGGCTGGCGCAGCAGCCACTGCAGGAAGAACGCCTCTGCCTCCGCAGGTTGCTGCAAGCGCGCCAGCACCTCGGGGCCCACTGCATTCACGAACAGGTCCACGTC
>NZ_JBWKZU010000033.1:0-61417 GCF_059424825.1 Acidovorax sp. GW101-11A03
GGCTTCGGGGGGCGGCAAAACCATAGGCTGGCTGCTCCAGCACAGCGGGCAGGGCGACGGTGTCGATCTGCGCGCCCGCCTGGCGCAAGGCTTCCACACTGCGTTCAAAGGCGCTGGCCACGGTGGCGTCCAGCCCGTCGAGGAAGAGGGTGGATGGCACGGCCAGCCGGTATTGCGACAGCGGTGCCAGACTGCGCGTTACGCGGCGGGCGGCTAGCACCTCGTGCGCCACGATGGCATCGCGCACGGTACGCGTCATGGCGCAGGCAGTGTCCAGGGTGGTGGACAGCGGCACGGCGCCTGCAGTAGGAACCAGCCGGGCCGTGTTCTTGAAGCCTACGATGCCGTTGAGCGCTGCGGGAATGCGGATGGAGCCCCCGGTGTCCGACCCCAGCCCGATGAACGCCGCCCCGGTGGCCACGGATACCCCCGCGCCAGAGGACGAGCCGCCCGGCACACGCGCTGCGCCGGGCAGCGCGCCGGAGCGGGCATCCCAGGCGGCGGGCGTGCCATGGTGCGGGTTCACGCCCACACCCGAAAAGGCGAACTCGACCATGTTCGTGCGGCCGATCAGGCTGGCCCCGGCTGCGCGCAGGCGGGCCACCGCAGGGCAGTCCTGGGTAGCGGCCGGTGCATCGGCCAGAACCATGGAGCCTGCGGGCGTGGCCTGGCCTGCGATGTCGAACAGGTCCTTGACAGACACCGCCAGTCCCGCCAGGGACAACTGGGCCAGGCCGGGCTGCACCGCCGTGGTGCGTGCCTCGTCGAACATTGTTCGTACAAAGCTGTTGGTGTTGGCGGGGGCCTGGGCGGCGCCGATGCAACGTTCCAGCTCGGCGGGCGCAGTGGTGGCGCCCTCCCGCAGTCGGTCGCGGGTGGTGATCAGGTCAGGCAGCATGGTGTGCTAGAATCTTTGGGTTTTGCTGGGAGCAGCGACACAGGCGGTGCATGTATCGCAGGTGTGGCGGCTGTCACAAAGCCAATCGCAAAGCAGCCCTGTCAAGGTGTTGCGGCATCCGTGAAGAACACGGCGTCGCAAATATTGGGGCTGATTTTAGACCTAACCTTTGGAGTATTTTTATGTCCGTTACCATGCGCGAAATGCTGGAAGCCGGTGTCCACTTCGGTCACCAAACCCGCTTCTGGAACCCCAAGATGGCCCCCTACATCTTCGGCCATCGCAACAAGATTCACATCATCAACCTGGAAAAGTCGCTGCCACTGTTCCAGGAAGCCCAAAAGTTCGCCAAGCAACTGGCTGCCAACCGCGGCACGATCCTGATGGTCGGCACGAAGCGCCAAGCCCGTGAAATCCTGGCCACCGAAGCGCAACGCGCTGGCGTGCCTTTCGTGGACCAGCGCTGGCTGGGCGGCATGCTGACGAACTTCAAGACCGTGAAGACCTCGATCAAGCGCCTGAAGGACATGAAGGCCCAGCAAGAAGCTGGCCTCGACAGCCTGAGCAAGAAGGAGCAACTGACGTTCTCCCGCGAAATCGAAAAGCTCGAAAAGGACATCGGCGGCATCCAGGACATGGCTGCTCTGCCCGACGCCATCTTCATCATCGACGTGGGCTTCCACAAGATCGCCGTGGCCGAAGCCAAGAAGCTGGGCATCCCGCTGATTGGTGTGGTTGATACCAACCACTCGCCCGAAGGCATCGACTATGTGATCCCCGGCAACGACGACTCGGCCAAGGCTGTGACGCTGTACGCCCGTGGCATCGCTGACGCGATCATCGAAGGCCGTGCCAACGCCGTGAACGAAGTCGTGAAGGCTGCCGCTGGCGAGAGCACCGACGAATTCGTGGAAGTGCAAGAAGCCGCTGCCTGAGCGCCCGGCTGCGCGATCCGTCGCGAACAAAAGCGGGGCCCCTGGTGAGCCCCCTTTTTTTTAGCCCGAATCTGAACCCATTGAACTGAATACTGAAGGAATAAAGATGGCTGCAATTACCGCAAGCATGGTGGCTGAACTGCGTGGCAAGACCGATGCTCCCATGATGGAATGCAAGAAGGCGCTGACCGAAGCCGATGGCGACATGGCCAAGGCCGAAGAGCTGCTGCGCGTCAAGCTCGGCACGAAGGCTGGCAAGGCCGCCTCGCGCGTGACGGCTGAAGGCGTGGTCGCCAGCTTCATCAACGGCAACGTGGGGGCCCTGATCGAAGTCAACAGCGAAACCGACTTCGTTTCCAAGAACGACAGCTTCATCGCCATGGCCAATGCCGCTGCCAAGCTGGTCGCTGAGCACAACCCTGCCGACATCGACGCCCTGGGCGCCCTGGCCTACGAGCAGGACAGCTTCGGCCCCACGCTGGAAGACGTGCGCAAGGGTCTGATCGGCAAGATCGGCGAGAACATGTCGTTCCGCCGCTTCAAGCGCTTCAGCGGCTCGAACCTGGCTGCCTACCTGCACGGTTCGCGCATCGGTGTGGTCGTCGAGTTCGACGGTGACGCCACCGCCGCCAAGGACGTCGCGATGCACGTGGCTGCCATGAAGCCCGTGGCCCTGACCAGCGCCGACGTGCCTGCCGACCTGATCGCCAAGGAGCGCTCGGTGGCCGAAGGCAAGGCCGACGAAGCCAACAAGGAACTCGTGGCTGCTGGCAAGCCTGCGCAGAGCGCCGAAATCACGGCCAAGCGCATTGACGGCGCCGTGCAGAAGTACCTGAAGGAAGTCTCGTTGGCCGACCAGGTCTTCGTGAAGGCTGCCGACGGCAAGCAAACCGTGGCCCAGATGCTCAAGGCTGCCAACACCAACGTGAAGGGCTTCACCCTCTACGTGGTGGGCGAAGGCATCGAGAAGAAGGCTGACGACTTCGCTGCCGAAGTGGCTGCCCAGGTGGCTGCCGCCAAGGCCGCTGCTGCCTGATCGGCTGCACCGCAGCCCCGTCCCCCACTTTTTTTTACCGCCGTACCTGCCTTTGGAGAAATCACCCATGTCCCACGCTGCACCAGCCCACAAGCGCATCCTGCTCAAGCTGTCTGGTGAGGCGCTGATGGGGGATGACGCCTTTGGCATCAACCGCGCCACCATCGTTCGCATGGTGGAGGAGATCGCCGAAGTCACCCGTCTGGGTGTGCAGGTGGCGGTGGTGATCGGTGGGGGCAATATTTTCCGTGGTGTCGCGGGCGGCTCGGTCGGCATGGACCGGGCCACCGCCGACTACATGGGCATGCTGGCCACCGTGATGAACGCGCTGGCCCTGGCCGATGCCATGGACAAGCAAGGCCTGGTGGCCCGTGTGATGTCCGCCATCGCCATCGAGCAGGTGGTTGAGCCCTATGTGCGCCCCAAGGCCTTGCAGTACCTCGAAGAGGGCAAGGTGGTTGTGTTTGCCGCTGGCACGGGCAACCCTTTCTTCACCACGGACACGGCAGCAGCCTTGCGCGGTGCCGAGATCGGCGCCGAGCTGGTGCTCAAGGCCACCAAGGTGGACGGCGTATATACTGCCGACCCCCAGAAGGACCCCACGGCCACGCGCTATACAAAGCTCAGCTTTGACGAGGCCATGTCCCGCAATCTGGGCATCATGGATGCGACCGCCTTTGCCCTGTGCCGCGACCAGAAGCTGCCGGTGAAGGTGTTTTCCATCATCAAGCACGGCGCCCTGAAGCGCGTGGTGATGGGCGAAGACGAAGGTACGCTGGTTTACGCTTGATCACGATGGATGGGTCTGCACCGGATGCAGGCTGGCCGCAGGAGAAAACATGACGATTGCCGACATCAAGAAAACCGCAGAGACCAAGATGGACCAGTCCATCACGGCCTTCAAGAACAACCTGCAGAAGATCCGCACGGGCCGCGCCAACCCGGCACTGCTCGACACGGTGCAGGTGGAGTATTACGGCTCCCTGGTGCCCCTCTCCCAGGTGGCCAATGTGGCTCTCATCGATTCGCGCACCATCAGCGTGCAGCCCTGGGAAAAGGGCATGGGCGCCAAGATCGAAAAGGCCATCCGCGAGAGCGACCTGGGTCTGAACCCGGCCTCCATGGGCGACCTGATCCGCGTGCCCATGCCCCCCATGAGCGAAGAGCGCCGCAAGGAAATGACCAAGCTCGCGCGCAACGAGGGCGAGAGCGCCAAGATTGCCGTGCGCAACCTGCGCCGCGACGCGAACGAATCCGTCAAGAAGCTGGTCAAGGACAAGCTGGCATCCGAAGACGACCAGAAGCGCGCCGAAACCGACGTGCAGAAGTTCACCGACAAGCACATCGCCGAAATCGATGCGCTGGTGGCCGCCAAAGAGCAGGAAATCATGGCGGTTTAAGCCCCCAGGGCTTGATCGTTCCCATGTCTGTTTCTCCGGTGGTGCCACACCACATTGCCATCGTCATGGATGGCAACGGCCGCTGGGCCAAGCGCCGCTTTCTGCCGCGCCTGGCGGGCCACAAGCAAGGGGTTGACTCGCTGCGCCGCTGTGTGCGCGCCTGCGCTGAGCGCGGCGTGGGCGTGTTGACCGTTTTTGCGTTCTCTTCAGAGAACTGGAATCGCCCTGCCGACGAGGTGTCGGGCCTCATGGAACTGCTCGCTTTGGCGCTGGGCCGTGAAGTGCCGCAGCTCAAGAAAGACGGCGTGCGTCTGTACTTTGTGGGTGAGCGTGCGGGTCTCTCGCAGAAAGTCCGCGAGGGGCTGGCGCAGGCAGAAGCCGCCACGGCCGAAAACACGCGCCTGGTGCTCAATGTGTGCTTCAACTACGGCGGTCGCTGGGACATTGCCCAGGCGGCAGCGTCACTGGCGGCGCGCGGCGAGCCCATCACCGAGGCCAGCCTGCACGGGGCGATGGGCATGTCCCATGTGCCCGACCCGGACCTGGTGATCCGCACCGGCGGCGAAATGCGGATCAGCAACTTCCTGCTGTGGCAATCTGCCTACGCCGAGTTTGTGTTCAGTGACCGGCTGTGGCCGGACTTCGATGAGTCGGCGCTGGACGAGGCGATTGCCGCCTTCGGCAGCCGCGAGCGCCGTTTTGGCAAAACTTCCGAACAGATCCTGTCCGCGCATCCCGATCCGATGCCGGGCTGAGAACCCCAGCAGGTTCTTCTGAAAGGCCCCATGCTCAAACAGCGTGTCATCACCGCCCTTGTCCTGCTGGCCATCCTGCTGCCAGCACTTTTTTATCCCTCCACCGCACCCTTTGCTGTGGTGGTGCTGGTGCTCATGGCCGCTGGTGCGTGGGAGTGGGGCCGCCTGAGCGGTCTGGGCCAGGCAGGCTCAGTGGCTGTGGGGGCTGTCTGCACGGCATTGTGCGCGGGGTCCTGGGCGCTGGGCTGGGTGGATCGCCCGCTGACGGCGCTGTGGGTCGCAGGGGGCGGGCTCTGGGTGCTGGCGGCTGCATGGCTGCTCAAGGCCGGCGTGCCGGGCTGGCCCCGCATTCCAGCCGGTGTGCGCCTTGTTGCCGGGGTGCTGGCCCTGTGGCTGGCCTGGCTGGCGGTGGTGCAGGCGCGCAACGTCGGGATCAACTTTTTGCTGTCGGTGCTGCTGCTGGTGTGGGTGGCCGACATCTTTGCCTATTTTGCGGGCCGTGCGTTTGGCCTGCGCTTCACCAAGGGCAAGCTGGCCCCCTCCATCAGCCCGGGCAAAAGCTGGGAAGGCGTGTGGGGCGGGCTGGCGGGTGTGGTGGTCATGGCCTTCGCCTGGGTGGCAGCCGACGCTCACTGGCAGGCCCTGGTGCCCAGCTTCTATAGCCGCATGGCGCAGCAGGGCTGGTGGCTGCTGGTGGTTGCGGCCTTGTTCATGGTGGCCATGAGCGTGTCCGGCGACCTGGTGGAATCGCTCATCAAGCGCAGCGCCGGGGTCAAGGACAGCAGTGGCCTGCTGCCAGGGCACGGTGGTGTTCTCGACCGCGTGGACGCCCTGCTGCCAACCTTGCCCCTGGCCATGATGCTCACGCGCCTCACGACCCCATGATGAAACAGAAAATCACCGTCCTCGGCTCTACCGGCTCCATCGGCACCAGCACCCTCGATGTGGTGGCGCGCCACCCGGATCGTTTTGAGGTGTTTGCACTGAGTGCGGCCACCCAAGTGGATGTGCTGCTGGCCCAGTGCGCGCAGTTCCGGCCTCGTTATGCGGTGATGGCCAGTGCGCCCCATGCGCAGCTGCTGGCTGAAAAAATCAAGGAAAACAGCCTGCCTACGCGCGTCCTGTTTGAGGTTGATGCTATTGAAAATATAGCATCACATCCTGATGTGGATGCCGTCATGGCCGCCATCGTCGGGGCTGCCGGTCTGGCGCCTTGTCTGGCTGCGGCCCGTGCGGGCAAGCGATTGTTGCTGGCCAACAAGGAGGCGCTGGTGGTGGGCGGTGGCTTGTTCATGCAGACGGTGCGCCAGGGCGGCGCCACGCTGCTGCCCATCGACAGCGAGCATTCCGCCATCTTCCAGTGCCTGCCCGAGGATCCGTCCACCTGGCCCGACCGGGTGGATAGCATCCTGCTCACGGCATCCGGCGGGCCTTTCCGCCAGCGTGACCCTGCGACCCTGGCCGAGATCACTCCGGCCCAGGCCTGCGCGCACCCCAACTTTTCGATGGGCCGCAAGATATCGGTCGATTCGGCGACCATGATGAACAAGGCGCTGGAGGTGATCGAGGCGCGGTGGCTGTTTGACCTGCATCCGGACCAGATCAAGGTGGTGATTCATCCGCAGCAGATCATCCATTCGATGGTGCAGTTTAAGGACGCATCCATCCTCGCGCAGCTGGGCACGCCGGACATGCGCGTGCCCATCGCCTGTGGCCTGGCCTGGCCTGAGCGCATTGCCAGCGGTGCCAGCAGGCTGGATTTCTCGACGCTGAGCGCGCTGGCGTTCGAAGAGGCCGACGCCATCCGTTTCCCGGGCCTGCATCTTTCGTGGCAGGCGCTGAAGGCGGCCGAGGGCACGACCGCCGTGCTGAACGCCGCCAATGAAGTGGCCGTGGGGGCTTTTTTGTCCGGGCGCCTGCGGTTTGACCACATTCATGCGGTCAACCTTGCAACTTTGGAGGCCGTGACGCCCTCCAAGCCGGATTCGCTCGAAGCCCTGCTGGATCTGGACACCCAGGCCCGCAGCGCTGCAGAGCATGCCGCAGGCCGATTGGCGGCCTGAGCCCTCCCGACCCACGGAACCATTTCGCCATGCTGCTGACCCTTGTTGCTTTTGTCGTGGCCCTCGGTCTTCTGATTGCGGTGCATGAATACGGCCACTACCGGGTGGCCGTGGCCTGTGGGGTGAAGGTGCTGCGCTTCTCCGTGGGTTTTGGCCACCCCCTGCTGCGCTGGCAACCCAAGGGGTCTCCCACGGAGTTTGTGGTTGGCGCTTTTCCGCTCGGCGGCTATGTGCGGATGCTGGACGAGCGCGAGGCGCCTGTGCCGCCCGAAGAGCGCCACCTGGCGTTCAACACCCAGCCTTTGCGCTCGCGGGCTGCCATTGTGGCGGCCGGCCCCCTGGCCAACCTGTTGCTGGCTGTGCTGCTGTATTCCATCGTGAACTGGAATGGCGTGGAAGAGCCCCGCGCCGTGCTGGCGAGTCCCGTGGCCGGGTCGGTCGCGCACAAAGCGGGCTTGAGGGGTGGTGAACTGGTGGAACGTGCGGCGCTGGGCGCCGACGAGATGGAGCCCGTCCGCTCGTTCGAGGATCTGCGTTGGCTGCTCACGCGTGGCGCGCTGGAAGGGCAGACGGTGCGTCTGGATGTGAAGCCGCAGGCGGGCGCCGCGCACCGAGAGATTCTGCTGGACATGTTGGGCATCGACAGCCGCGAAGCCGATGCACAGCTGTTCCGCAAGATCGGGATTCTGGGGCCGTGGACGCGCCCGGTCCTGGGCGAGGTCATGCCCGATGGCGCAGCGGCCCGCGCCGGCTTGCGCGAGGGTGATGTGGTGCTCAAGCTGGGGGCCGCCGACGTGGTGGATGGCCAGCAGTTGCGCGAGTTGATCCGCCAGTCGCTGCGCGGCAATGAGCCCCTGTCGCAGGCCTGGCGCATTGACCGCGCGGGGCAGTTGCTCACACTGGATGTGTTGCCCGAAGCCAAGCAGGAGCAGGGCGCCACGGTGGGGCGCATTGGTGCCTTTGTGGGCGCCCCCCCCGAGTTTGTGACCGTGGATTACGGCTTGTTCGAGGGCGTCTGGGCTGGGATGGTCAAGACCTGGGATGTGTCGGTGCTGACCTTGCGCATGATGGGGCGCATGGTGATCGGCGAGGCTTCTCTCAAGAATCTGAGCGGCCCCTTGACGATTGCTGACTACGCCGGGCGTTCGGCCAGCATGGGGTTGACCCAGTACCTCGTGTTTCTTGCCCTCATCAGCGTGAGTCTGGGCGTGCTCAACCTGCTGCCGCTGCCTGTCTTGGACGGTGGGCACCTGATGTATTATCTTTGGGAGGGTGTCACGGGCAGGGGAGTGTCGGACGCATGGATGGAGCGTCTGCAGCGTGGAGGCGTTGCGGTCCTGCTTCTCATGATGTCCATAGCCCTGTTCAACGATATCACCCGGCTCTTTGGCTAACCTTTTGCCGCGATTGCCCTGCAATGGCGGCTCCAGCTTCATTCATGAAAAAACACATCAATCGCCTGGGCGTGCGTACCGCATCGGCCGTTGCCGCCATGGTTTTTGCCGCCAATGCGGCATGGGCTCTGGAGCCTTTCAAGGTGCAGGACATCCGTGTGGAAGGCCTGCAGCGTGTAGAGCCCGGCACCGTGTTTGCCTCCATGCCCCTGCGGGTGGGCGATGACTATAACGATGAGAAGGGCGCTGCTGCCATTCGCGCGCTGTTTGGCCTGGGCCTGTTCAAGGACGTGCGCTTGGAGGCCAGCGGCAACGTGCTGGTGGTGGTGGTGGAAGAGCGCCCCTCCATCGCCGATGTGGACTTTGCGGGCGCCCGCGAGTTCGACAAGGACGCCTTGAAGAAGGCCATGCGTGATGTGGGCCTCGCGGAAGGTCGTCCTTATGACAAGGCCCTGACCGATCGGGCCGAGCAGGAACTCAAGCGCCAGTACATCAACAAGAGCCTGTACGGTGCCGAGGTGGTGACCACCGTGACGCCCATCGAGCGCAACCGTGTGAATCTGACCTTCACGGTGGTGGAGGGTGAGCCCGCACGCATCAAGGAAGTGCGCATCGTAGGCAACAAGGCCTTCAGCGAATCCACCCTCAAGGGGCTGTTCGACCAGGACACGGGCGGCTGGCTCAGCTGGTACACCAAGTCTGACCGCTACTCCCGCGCCAAGCTCAATGCTGACCTGGAGACGCTGCGCTCGTACTACCTGCAGCGCGGCTACCTGGAGTTCCGCGTGGATTCCACGCAGGTGGCGATTTCGCCAGACAAGCAAGACATCTCCATCACCGTCAACGTCACCGAGGGCGAACGGTTTGTGGTGTCGGGGGTGAAGCTGGAGGGCAACTACCTCGACCGTGAGGATGAGTTCAAGTCCCTGGTGACGATCCGCCCCGGCGAGCCCTACAACGCCGACCAGGTGACAGAGACCACCAAGGCATTCTCCGAGTACTTTGCGCGATTCGGTTTTGCATTTGCCCGGGTCGAGGCCGTGCCGGAAATCGACCGCGAAAACAACCGCGCTGTGCTGGTTCTGCAGGCCGAGCCATCGCGCCGCGCCTATGTGCGCCGCATCAACGTGAGCGGCAACAACCGCACGCGGGACGAAGTGATCCGCCGCGAGTTCCGCCAGTACGAAGCTTCGTGGTACGACGGCGACAAGATTCGCCTGTCGCGCGACCGCGTGGACCGCCTGGGCTTCTTCACAGAAGTCAATGTCGAGACCCAGGAGGTGCCGGGCGCGCCCGACCAGGTGGATCTGGTGATCAACGTGGCCGAGAAACCCACGGGTTCGCTGCAGATGGGGGTCGGATTCTCCAGTGCTGAAAAGGCCTCGCTTTCGTTTGGTATCAAGCAGGAGAACATCTTCGGCTCCGGCAACTACCTGGGGATCGATGTCAACACCAGCAAATACCGCCGTACGCTGGTGTTCAGCACCACCAATCCCTACTTCACGGCCGACGGCATCTCGCGCACGCTGGACGTGTACTACCGCACCGACAAACCCTATGAGGACCAGGGCGGCAACTACCAGCTGGTCACGACGGGAACCTCGGTGCGTTTTGGGGTACCGTTCAGTGAAACCGATACCGTGTTTTTCGGTGGCGGTCTGGAGCAGACCCAGATCAAGCCCGGAACCAACATCCCTGCGACCTACCTGTATTACGCCGACAAGTTTGGCTATACCAGCACCTCTATCCCATTGACAGTGGGCTGGTCGCGTGATGACCGGGACAGCGCTCTGGCCCCCAACTCGGGCCGTTACCAGCGCCTGAATTCCGAGTGGTCCGTAGCCGGCGATGCGCGTTATGTGCGTGCCAACTACCAGTACCAGCAGTACATACCGCTCAACAAGCGCTTCACGGTGGCCTTCAATGGTGAGGCGGGCATTGGCAAGGGCATGAACGGCCGCCCCTTCCCGGTGTTCAAGAACTTCTATTCGGGCGGCCTGGGTTCCGTGCGTGGCTTCGACCAGGGCACGCTCGGCCCGCGCGACGTGACAGGGGCCTCTCTGGGCGGGCCCAAGAAGGTGACCCTGAATGCGGAGCTGATTGCTCCTTTCCCCGGGGCAGGGAACGACCGGACCTTGCGTGTGTTCACTTTTGTGGACGTGGGGAACGTGTACGGAGAGCATGAAAAAGTCACTTTCAGCGACATGCGTGCCTCCGTAGGCCTGGGGCTGAGCTGGATTTCCCCGCTCGGTCCGCTGCGTTTGGCGTTTGCGCAGCCGGTGCGCAAGTTCGCTGGCGATAAAATCCAAAAATTGCAATTCCAGATCGGAACGTCTTTCTAATGAAATCCTTTTCTCGCCATCTCTCTGTGGCCCTGCTGCTTGGCGTTGTTGCCGTCGCAGCCCCTGCGCAGGCGCAGGAATTCAAAGCCGGTTTTGTCAATACCGATCGCATCTTCCGTGAAGCCAGCACCGCCAAGGCTGCGCAGGCCAAGCTGGAGCAGGAGTTCTCCCGCCGCGAGAAAGAACTGGTGGACCTGGGCAACACCCTGAAAACCGCCACCGACAAGTTTGAGCGCGAAGCCCCCACCATGGCCGAGAGCCAGCGCACCACGCGCCAGCGCCAGCTGGTGGACCAGGACCGCGACTTCCAGCGCAAGCGCCGTGAGTTCCAGGAGGACCTGAGCGCCCGCAAGAACGAAGAGTTGTCCCAGGTGCTGGAGCGCGCCAACAAGGTCGTCAAGCAAGTGGCAGAGGCTGAAAAGTACGACGTGATCCTGCAAGAGGCCGTCTACATCAACCCCAAGCATGACATCACCGACAAGGTGATCAAGGCGTTGAATGCCGCTGCTGGCGCCAAGTAATCAGCCACAGCGCTGGGCAGGTGGCGCGTGAGCGGCTTGCTGCTCGGGCACATTGTGGATGTGCTCGGTGGTTCGTTGGAGGGGGGGGCGCGTGACACCGCCATTGCCCGCATCGCGCCACTGGAGGTTGCAGGCCCCGGGGACCTCAGTTTCCTGAGCAACCCCCGCTACCAACAGCAACTGGCCGCCTCCCGGGCGGCCTGTGTCATTGTGGCGCCTGCCTTGCGCGAATTTGCTCTGGCGCGGGGCGCCTGCATCGTGGCAGACAACCCCTATGTCTACTTTGCGCGTGCCACCCAGCTGTGGCGGCAGCGCAATGCGCCCGCACGGCCCGCTGGCGTGCATCCCAGTGCCGTGGTGGATCCCGCGGCCCAGGTGCACCCCACAGCCACCATCGGCCCGCTGTGTGTGGTCGAGCGCGGTGCGCATGTGGGAGCCGACACCGTGCTCAAGTCGCGGGTCACCGTGGGTGAGGATTGCCATATCGGCGCGCGCTGCATTGTGCACTCCGGTGTGGTGATCGGTGCCGACGGTTTTGGTTTTGCGCCTGAAAACGGGCAATGGGTCAAGATCGAGCAACTGGGTGCAGTCCGCATTGGCGACGATGTGGAAATCGGCGCCAATACCTGCATCGATCGGGGCGCGCTGCAAGACACCGTGATTGAAGACGGCGTCAAGCTCGACAACCTGATCCAGGTGGGCCACAACGTGCGCATCGGCAAGCATGCCGCGATGGCCGGGTGCGTGGGCATTGCGGGCAGCGCCACCATTGGTGCGCATTGCACGGTGGGCGGCGGCGCGATTGTGCTGGGGCACCTGGAACTGGCCGACAACGTGCATATCTCGGCGGCCACGGTCGTTACCCGGTCACTGACCCAGCCTGGCCAGTACACGGGCATGTTTCCCATCGACGACAATGCGCGGTGGGAAAAGAACGCTGCAACACTCAAACAACTGCACAGCCTGCGCGAGCGCATCAAGGCGCTGGAGCAGGCCCTCAAAGCAGCATGAACGGAAGAACAACTCGATGATGGATATCCACGCAATTCTCAAGCAACTGCCGCACCGCTACCCCTTTCTGCTGGTGGACAAGGTGATCGAGCTTGAGAGCAACACCCGCATCAAGGCGATCAAGAACGTCACCTTCAACGAGCCGTACTTTGGTGGGCATTTCCCGGGACGCCCCGTGATGCCCGGCGTGCTGATCCTCGAAGCCCTGGCGCAAGCCGCCGGGCTGCTGGCTTTTGATGCCATGGGCAAGGTGCCCGACGAAAACAATATCTACTACTTTGTCGGCATCGATGGCGCGCGCTTCAAGCGTCCCGTGGAGCCGGGCGACCAACTGGTCCTGACCATCACCATTGACCGCGTGCGCGGCGGTATCTGGAAGTTCAAGGGTGTGGCGAGTGTGGGCGATGAGGTGGCCTGCGAGGCCGAACTCATGTGCACCATGCGCAGCGTGGGCTGACCGACTCTGGCCATTGGATCGTGAGCAACATTCATCCCACTGCCATCGTTGAGGCGGGTGCCCGCATCGATCCTTCCGTCACGGTGGGGCCCTATGCGGTGATTGGTTCGCAGGTCGTGATCGGTGCAGGCAGTTCCGTGGGCTCTCACTGCGTGATCCAGGGCCGCACCACCATCGGCCAGGACAACCGAATCTTCCAGTTTGCATCCCTGGGGGCCGAGCCGCAGGACAAAAAGTACAAGGGCGAAGACACCGAGCTGGTCATCGGCGACCGCAACACGGTACGCGAGTTCTGTACCTTCAACCGGGGTGTTCCGGGGGCGGGCGGTAAGACCAGCATCGGTGACGACAACTGGATCATGGCCTACACCCACATCGCGCACGACTGCCATGTGGGCAACCACACGACCATGGCCAACAACACCACGTTGGCCGGCCATGTGCTGATTGGCGACTGGGTCACGGTGGGCGGGCTCACCGGTATCCACCAGTTTGTGAAGATCGGGGCGCACGCCATGATCGGATTCTCCAGCGCGGTGTCGCAGGACGTGCCGCCTTTCATGATGGTGGATGGCAACCCGCTGTCCGTACGGGGGCTCAACCTGGAAGGCTTGCGCCGCCGGGGGTTCTCGGCTGCACGCGTGGCAGGCATCAAGCAGATGCACCGCGCGTTGTACCGCCAAGGGCTGACACTGGACGCCGCGCGCGCCGCCATGGCCGAGTTGCCCGCCGCCCATCCGGAGGCGGCTGCCGATGTCGCGCTGGTGCTGGCGTTCCTGGATGCGTCCACGCGCGGCATCGCGCGCTGAGGGGCTGCGATGAGTGTTTCCCCCCGCATCGCCATGGTGGCGGGCGAGACGTCGGGCGACTTGCTCGCCGGTCTTTTGATCGACGGCATGCAGGCCCATTGGCCGGGGTTGCAATCCTGCGGCATCGGCGGCCCGCAGATGGCACGCCGGGGCTTCAGTGCCTGGTGGCCCAGCGAAAAGCTGGCCGTGCATGGCTACAGCATGGAAGTGCTGCGCCGCCTGCGCGAGCTGCTGGGCATCCGCAAACAACTGCGCGAGCGCCTGCTCAAGGACCGCCCCGACGTGTTCATCGGCGTGGACGCGCCCGATTTCAACCTGGGGCTGGAGGCCGACCTGCGGGCCGCTGGCGTCAAGACGGTGCACTTCGTATGCCCGTCGATCTGGGCCTGGCGCGCCGAGCGGGTGGAGAAAATCCGCCGCAGTGCCGACCATGTGCTGTGCATTTTCCCGTTCGAGCCGGAGTTGCTCGCGCAGCATGGCATTGCCGCCACCTACGTGGGCCATCCGCTGGCCGGGGTGATCCCCATGGTGCCTGACCGCGCAGCAGCCCGGGCGCAGCTGGGCCTTCAGGACCGCGACGAAGTCCTGGCCATTCTTCCCGGCAGCCGGTCTTCAGAAATCCAGTACATCGCCCGCCCATTTTTTGAGGCGGCTGCGCTTGTCCGCCAGGCGCGACCAGCCATCAAATTGATAGTTCCTGCTGTCCCGGCGTTGCGCGGCCGCATCGAGCAGGCGGCCCAGGCCTGTGGCTTGGGGGATGCCGTGCAGATCATCACCGGACAGTCCCACACGGTGCTCGCGGCCTGTGACGCCACGCTGATTGCCAGTGGCACCGCCACACTCGAAGCCGCACTGTTCAAGCGCCCCATGGTGATTGGGTACCACATGCACCCGCTGAGCTGGTGGCTGATGCGCCGCAAGCAGCTGCAGCCCTGGGTGGGCCTGCCCAACATTCTGTGCCGTGAGTTTGTGGTGCCCGAGCTGATCCAGGATGCTGCCACACCGCAGGCGCTCTGCACGGCCACGCTGGAATGGCTGGATGCCCGGCACAACAACCCCGCAAAAATCACGGCGCTGGAGCAGCGCTTTGCAGCGTTGCACCAAAGCCTGCAACGCAATACCCCCCAATTGGCTGCCGATGCGATCCAGAAAATCCTCTCCCCCGTTGCCTGAGCAGGCCTGCCTGCCCTGGCATCCACCCGGCCTGGCGGCTGGCGTGGACGAGGCGGGCCGGGGTCCTCTGGCCGGGCCCGTGGTGGCTGCTGCCGTCATCCTCGATGACCTGCATCCGATTGCAGGCCTGGCCGACTCCAAGAAGCTCACCCCGGCGCGGCGTGAAAAGCTCTATGACGAGATTCGTGCCAAGGCGCTCTGTTTCTGTATTGCCGAGGCCAGCGTGGAAGAGATCGACCGCCTCAATATCCTTCAGGCCACGATGCTGGCCATGCGCCGGGCCGTGATGGGGCTGCGCCTCAAGCCGGTGATGGTGCTGGTGGATGGCAACCGGCTGCCCGTGCTCGATGTGCCGGCCGAGGCCATCGTCAAGGGCGATGCGCTGGTGCCCTCCATCTCGGCGGCGTCCATTCTGGCCAAGGTGCATCGCGACCGCTGGTGCTTGCAGGTGCACGAAGAATTTCCCCAATACGGTTTTGCTGGGCACAAGGGCTACGGCACGGCTGTGCACATGGCCGCCCTGCGCGAGCATGGCGCTTGTGTGCACCACCGGCGTTCGTTCGCCCCGGTGGCCCAAAACCTGCCGACCTGATCGGGCTGCACGAGACTACCGATGACCTCTTCGTCTGTGATTGCCATCCACTCCCGCGACAACGCCTTCGTCAAGGACCTGCGCCGCCTGGCCCAGGACACCACGGCCTACCGCAAGCAAGGCCGCGTGTGGCTGGAGGGGGACCATCTCTGCCGAGCGGCGCTGGCGCGCGGGCTGCGCGCGTCGGTCGCGGTCTTTTCTGAGTCTTTTTGGCCTTCTGCGCGCGTTGAGTATGCCCAGGGCGCTATCAAAACAATAGTTTTGGCCGATGCGCTGTTTGTCGATATCAGTGGGCTGGAATCTCCAGCGCGCATGGGGTTCATCCTGGACCTGCCGGCCCCAGCTGCCCTGCGAGCCGATGCTGCGACCGTGGTGCTGGACCGGGTGCAGGATGCGGGCAACGTGGGCTCCATCCTGCGCAGTGCCTCGGCGTTCGGGTTTCGGCAGGTGGTAGCCATCAAGGGCAGTGCTGCGCTGTGGTCGCCCAAGGTCTTGCGTGCCGGGATGGGCGCGCATTTTGCGCTGGACCTGATCGAAGGGGTGGGGCTGGAGGATGTCCAGGCGCTCCAGGTGCCCTTGGTGGTGACCAGTTCGCACGCGGGCGACTATCTGCACCGCGCTGCCTTGCCCTGGCCCTGCGCTTGGGTCATGGGGCATGAGGGCCAGGGTGTTTCTGCCGCTCTGGAGGAGCGGGCCGCCTTGCGCATCCGCATTGCCCAGCCCGGGGGCGAGGAATCGCTGAATGTGGCCGCCGCCGCAGCCATCTGCCTGCACGCCAGCGGCGCGGGCCGCTGAACTCCGGCAAGCGCAGGCACCGCCCCAATTCAGCGCGCATGTGCCAATCCCATGGGCGGGGCGGGCCTCTGGCACAGGCCCCCGTGAGTCCCTCGTGCGTGCGGCTTATTGGTTGCGCAGAAACTGGCGGACAAATTCCTCCTGGTTGGGGGCGTCCTTCTCGGTGCTGAACACCACCTGCTGGTTTTCCACCCGGATCTTGAGCCGGGGGCCGAAGTGGCACTGCACCTGGCCCAGGCCTGCTGCCGTTGGTTTGAACTGTGGGGTATTGCGGCAGAGGCTGTCGATCTCCGAGGCCACCACACCGCAAAAACTGGGGATGCTGAGGCTCTGCAGCTTTTCGTCATCGATGCTGGCCCAGTCCACCGTGGTCTTTACGGGAGTGCCACAAGATGCGCTGGCGTCCAGGTCCATCTTGGCGAGTTCTGCCTGGGCGCCTGCCAGCCGCTTGTTGCGGTCGAAGCGGGCCAGTTTCTCCTGTGTGCCCTGTTTGAGTTGGCGCTCGTAGCTGGCTTGCAGGTCGGCCAGCTTGAACGCCTTGCTCTTGTCGTCGCTGAAGGCCAGGGCGACGCCATCCCGTTTGCCCGGCAGGTACACCACGTAGTGATCTCCGCCACGGTAGGTGTGGCTTTGTTTGTGCAGCAAGCCGTAGCTGCGGCCATCGATGCGGGTGGTGTAGACCTCGCGTGCGGAGCCCTGGGGTTCTCGAGTGCTCAGGAACACCACCTGGTCGATGGGGTCATTGATGCCACTCACGCGCACGAGTGCCTGCTTGCCGTCGGCGGTGGGTGCCAGCACCACTTCCACCCCCTGCGGGGCCACAAACACCTGGGGATATTTGGCCAGTTCGATGGCGTGGGATGCCATGGCGGCAAGGCTGCCGACAAAGGCCAATGTCAGAGAGCGGGGGAGGAGGGGGTGCATTGAGACATATCCTTGGGTGGTTGCAGATCAGCGGCGCAGTCTAGGTGGGGCAGCGTGGCCCGTAACACCGGAAGCGTTTGCTTACGTAACAAGGTTATGCAAGACGTGCATTTGATGTGAAGTGCCGGGGCAAGGGTATAATCGGGAGCTTTTCTCGCAACAGCGTCGCCCGACCGCACCCAAAGCAACAACCCATCTGAGAGCAGCCACTGGCACTATCGCACCTTGTGTGTGCGGGTGGCCTGCAGGCGCCGGGCGACCGTAACCATCCGGAGAACCCAGTGCTTTTGTCTCTACAGGGAAGTTTCCCGCCCGCCATCCTGGCGCTCGCAGACGGCACGGTCTTTATCGGCAACTCGATTGGTGCCACCGGCACCACGGTCGGCGAAGTGGTGTTCAACACCGCCATCACCGGCTACCAGGAAATCCTCACCGACCCCAGCTACTGCCAGCAGATCGTGACGCTCACGTATCCGCACATCGGCAACTACGGCGTCAATGCGGAAGACATCGAAGCCGACAAGGTCCATGCCGCAGGCCTGATCATCAAAGACCTGCCCCTTCTGGCCAGCAACTTCCGATCCACGGAAACGCTTTCGCAGTACCTCGTGCGCGAAAAGACGGTGGCCATTGCCAACATCGACACCCGCAAGCTGACCCGCCTGCTGCGCACCCAGGGTGCCCAGAATGGCGCCATCGTGGGCCTGGCCGCAGGGCAGGTGGTGACGCAGGGCCTCATCGATGAAGCCATTGCCAAAGCCAAGGCCGCCCCCAACATGGCCGGGCTGGATCTGGCCAAGGTGGTTACCACGGCATCGCGTTATGAGTGGACGCAGACCGAGTGGCAACTGGGCTCCGGCTACGGCGTTCTCGCGCAGCCCCGCTTTCATGTGGTGGCATACGACTTCGGTGTGAAGAAGAACATCCTGCGCATGCTGGCCGAACGTGGCTGCAAGGTCACCGTGGTGCCCGCACAAACGCCTGCCGCCGACGTGCTGGCCATGAATCCTGACGGGGTCTTCCTGTCCAACGGACCTGGCGATCCTGCGCCCTGCGACTACGCCATCGAAGCCACGCGCCAGATCATCGACGCGGGCGTGCCCACTTTCGGCATCTGCCTGGGCCACCAGATCATGGCCCTGGCCAGCGGCGCCACCACGTTCAAGATGGACAACAGCCACCATGGCGCCAACCACCCCGTGAAGGACCTGGACAACGGCCGTGTGAGCATCACCAGCCAGAACCACGGTTTTGCGGTGGATATGGCCTCGCTGCCTGCCACGCTGCGCGCCACGCACATCAGTCTGTTCGACGGCACGCTGCAAGGCCTGGCCCGCACCGACAAGCCCGCGTTCTGCTTCCAGGGCCACCCCGAAGCATCGCCCGGCCCGCACGACATCGCCTACCTGTTTGACCGCTTCACCGCGCTGATGGAGAAGAAATAATGCCAAAGCGCACAGACCTCAAATCGATCCTCATCATCGGCGCTGGCCCGATCATCATCGGCCAGGCCTGCGAGTTCGACTATTCCGGCGTACAGGCCTGCAAGGCCCTGCGCGAAGAAGGCTACAAGGTCATCCTGATCAACAGCAACCCTGCGACGATCATGACCGACCCGGCCACGGCCGACGTCACCTACATCGAGCCCATCACCTGGCAGACGGTCGAGAAGATCATCGCCAAGGAACGCCCTGATGCCATCCTGCCCACCATGGGCGGCCAGACCGCGCTGAACTGCGCGCTGGACCTGTGGCGCAATGGCGTGCTCGACAAGTACAAGGTCGAGCTGATCGGCGCCACGCCCGAAGCCATCGACAAGGCCGAAGACCGCCTCAAGTTCAAGGACGCCATGACCAAGATCGGTCTGGGCTCCGCGCGCTCGGGCATTGCCCACAGCATGGACGAGGCCTGGGCAGTGCAGAAGAACGTGGGTTTCCCCACGGTGATCCGCCCCAGCTTCACGCTGGGTGGCACGGGCGGTGGCATTGCCTACAACCCCGAAGAGTTCGAGACCATCTGCAAGCGCGGCCTGGAAGCCTCGCCCACCAACGAGCTGCTGATCGAAGAATCGCTGCTCGGCTGGAAGGAATACGAGATGGAAGTGGTCCGCGACAAAGCGGACAACTGCATCATCATCTGCTCCATCGAGAATCTGGACCCGATGGGCGTGCACACCGGTGACTCCATCACCGTGGCCCCCGCGCAGACCCTGACCGACAAGGAATACCAGATCATGCGCAACGCGTCACTCGCGGTGCTGCGCGAGATCGGCGTGGACACGGGCGGCTCCAACGTGCAGTTCTCGGTGAACCCGAAGGACGGCCGCATGATCGTCATCGAGATGAACCCGCGCGTGTCGCGTTCGTCTGCGCTCGCGTCCAAGGCCACGGGCTTCCCGATTGCCAAGGTGGCCGCCAAACTGGCCGTGGGTTACACGCTGGATGAGCTGCGCAACGAAATCACGGGTGGTGCCACGCCCGCGTCGTTCGAGCCTTCGATCGACTACGTGGTCACCAAGATCCCGCGTTTCGCGTTCGAGAAGTTCCCCACGGCCGACAGCCGCCTGACCACACAGATGAAGTCGGTGGGCGAGGTGATGGCCATGGGCCGCACCTTCCAGGAGTCCTTCCAGAAAGCCCTGCGTGGCCTGGAAGTGGGCGTGGACGGCATGAACGAGAAGACCCAGGACCGCGAAGTGCTCGAAAAGGAATTGGGCGAGCCCGGCCCCGAGCGCATCTGGTATGTGGGCGATGCGTTTGCCATGGGCCTGTCGGTGGACGAGGTGTACGACCTCACCAAGATCGACAAGTGGTTCCTGGTGCAGATCGAAGAGATCGTGAAGATCGAACTCGAACTCGACCAACTGGCCGCCGACAAGGGTGAAGGCGCATTGGCCGCCCTGGATGCGGACACGCTGCGCACGCTCAAGAAGAAGGGCTTCTCCGATCGCCGCCTGGCCAAGCTGCTCAAGACCACCGAAAAATCGGTGCGCGAGGCACGCCGTGCCCTGAAGGTGCGCCCCGTGTACAAGCGTGTGGACACCTGTGCCGCCGAGTTTGCGACCAACACCGCCTACATGTACTCGACCTACGAGGAAGAGTGCGAGGCCGAGCCCACCGACAAGAAGAAGATCATGGTGCTGGGTGGTGGCCCGAACCGCATTGGCCAGGGCATCGAGTTCGACTACTGCTGCGTACACGCCGCCCTGGCCATGCGCGAAGATGGCTACGAAACCATCATGGTCAATTGCAACCCTGAAACGGTTTCGACCGACTACGACACCTCTGACCGCCTGTACTTCGAGCCGCTGACGCTGGAAGACGTGCTCGAAATCGTGGACAAGGAAAAGCCACACGGCGTGATCGTGCAGTACGGTGGTCAGACGCCGCTCAAGCTCGCGCTGGGCCTCGAAGCAGAAGGCGTGCCGATCATCGGCACCAGCCCCGACATGATCGACGCGGCCGAAGACCGCGAGCGCTTCCAGAAGCTGCTGGGCGACCTGGGCCTGCGCCAGCCGCCCAATGCTACGGCGCGTACCGAAGCGGAAGCCCTGGAAAAGGCAGCCACGCTGGGTTACCCCCTGGTGGTGCGTCCCAGCTACGTGCTGGGCGGCCGTGCGATGGAAATCGTGCACGAGCAGCGCGACCTGGAGCGCTACATGCGCGAGGCCGTGAAGGTGAGTAATGACTCGCCCGTGCTGCTGGACCGCTTCCTGAACGACGCGATCGAGTGCGATGTGGACTGTCTGCGCGACCCCGAAGGCAAGACCTTCATCGGTGGCGTGATGGAGCACATCGAGCAAGCCGGTGTGCACTCGGGCGACTCGGCCTGTTCGCTGCCCCCGTACTATCTCAAGCAAGCCACGGTGGACGAGCTCAAGCGCCAGTCTGCCGCCATGGCAGAAGGCCTGAACGTGGTGGGCCTGATGAACGTTCAGTTCGCCATTCAGGAAGTGGATGGCAAGGACGTGATCTACGTGCTGGAAGTAAACCCCCGCGCCTCGCGCACGGTGCCGTTTGTCTCCAAGGCCACCGGCATCCAGCTGGCCAAGGTCGCCGCACGCTGCATGGCGGGCCAAACGCTGGCTTCGCAGGGCATCACCAAGGAAGTGACGCCGCCTTACTTCAGCGTGAAGGAAGCTGTGTTCCCGTTCGTCAAGTTCCCTGGTGTGGACACCATCCTCGGCCCAGAGATGAAGTCCACCGGTGAGGTGATGGGCGTGGGCAAGACCTTTGGCGAAGCCTTTGTGAAGAGCCAGCTGGGCGCGGGCACCAAGCTGCCAACGTCGGGCAAGGTGTTCCTGACCGTCAAGAACAACGACAAGCCCCGCGCAGTAGACATCGCGCGTCAGCTGGTGGCGTTGGGCTTCGACCTGGTGGCGACCAAGGGCACTGCTGCAGCGATTGCCGAGGCGGGTGTTCCGGTGGTGGTGGTCAACAAGGTCACCGAAGGCCGCCCGCACATCGTGGACATGATCAAGAACAACGAGATCGTGATGGTGATCAACACCGTGGAAGAGCGTCGCAATGCGATTGCCGATTCGCGGGCGATCCGCACCTCGTCCTTGCTCGCCCGTGTGACGACTTTCACGACCATCTTCGGTGCTGAGGCGGCCGTGGAGGGCATGAAGTACCTCGACAAGCTCGACGTGTACTCGGTGCAGGAACTGCACGCCCAGTTGGCTGCTTGATCGTGGCCCGGGGGTGGCTTGCTGCCCGGTAAAAGCGGCATAATCTGCCCCTGAACAGACACCGCCGCGCGGCAACGTGCGGCGGTTTCCTTTTGTAGATTGCCGTTTCACACTGCCCGGCCCGTCCGGGGTGTGACATGGCGGCTGACCGGTGGAAGTGCTTTGCGCTTTCACCGTTTTGATTTGTGGAGTCTCAACAAAATGGCCACTATTCCGATTACCAAACGCGGCGCTGAAAAGCTCAAGGAAGAGCTGCACCGTCTCAAGACCGTGGAGCGGCCCGCCGTGATCACGGCCATCGCTGAAGCACGTGCGCAAGGCGATCTGAGTGAAAACGCCGACTACGACGCGGCCAAGGATCGCCAGGGCTTTATCGAAGGCCGCATTCAGGAGATCGAGGGCAAGCTCTCTGTGGCGCAAGTCATCGACCCCAGCGGTGTGGATGGCGGCGGCAAGGTGGTTTTTGGCGCTACGGTCGAGCTGGAGGATGAGGACTCTGGCGATACCGTGAAGTACCAGATCGTGGGTGAGGATGAGGCCGATCTGAAGCAGGGCCTGATCAATATCTCCAGCCCCATCGCGCGGGCGCTGATCGGCAAGGAAGAGGGCGACACCGCCGAAGTGCAGGCGCCCGGCGGCATCCGCCGCTACGAAGTGGTGGCCGTGAGCTACCTGTGAACGCCGCCGTGCAGCGCATGCGCCACCGTCTTCCAGCCCTGGTGGCTGCCCTCTGGTGGGGCAGTTTGACCACCATCGGCTTTCTGGTAGTGCCTCTGTTGTTTGCATACCTGCCGTCCCCCAGCATCGCTGGCAACATGGCGGCCCGGCTGTTTGCTGCGCAGACCTGGGTGGCCGTGTCATGTTGCCTGGTGCTGTTGCTGATTTCCCGGCCCAGGAACGCTGTAGCGCAATACCCGTGGGCGCAGGGTGCTATGCTTTTTGTACTGGGTGGCCTGCTGCTGGCATTGGTCAATCAGTACGGTGTGGCTCCTCGCATCGTGGCCCGGCAAGACCTGCGTCTGTGGCACAGCGTGGGGACGGTGATGTACATGCTGCAGTGGGGCTGTGCGCTGGCGGTGTTTTGGCACACCCTGCGCCAGGACGCGGTTTTGATCCAGCCTGAGGTGAATCCAGACAAAGTCTGAGTGGGCTGGCTGGAGCGGGTTAGGATAGCGGTCCAAGATCGCCGGTGCGCCGTAGCGCTGCTAACTCGGGAGTGGCCGAGCTGCTACTGACAAGGCCGCAACAGCAGCTTTCGGTGGGCCTACTCGTACCAGTGCTCCGCAACCCAGGTTGCGGGCCGGATGTAGCGAAAGCGCCGGTTGCGCCGACCGGCCAACGCATCGGGCGGGTTGCATTCACCGTGAAAAATCACGATCCGAGCCCCGGGGGGCACAAAGGGCGCCCTCCAGTAATTGGTGGGCCAGGCCGGGATGCCGTGATACTTGAAGCTCGGGCACCACTCCGCAGGCCAGTAAGCGAGCTTGCCCTGGCGGTGTAGGAAGTCCGACAAGTAGGCCTGTTCGTTACGGAACTGCGCACGAATCTCTGCAAAATGCCCCCGAAAGTGCTCCAGCACATCGGGGTGCGCGCCCAGCTCAAAGCGGTACACGGACGAATTGCCGGTGATGCGCCAGGGGCGCTTGTAATCGTGGATGATCAGGAATTCGCCGGGCTGGGTGAAGAAGTCATCCAGCGATCCGGTGATCACCACGTCCACATCGAGGAACAGGGCTGTGCCTTTGAGGCCATGCAAGTCCTGGCTGAAGGTGGCTAGCTTGGTCCACCCCCTCTCGGGAATGCCGGGCGGCAGATCAAGTGGAGGTATGGGCAGGCATTGCACCTCGCTGCGTATGCCGGTGTTGTCATCCGTCAGGCAGACAAAGCGAAAGTCGCCGCTCAGGTGCCGACGGACCATGGCGTAAAGCCGGTTGACATACTCGGGGCCGTATTTCGTGCCCCATTTCATGCAGAGGATGTGGCGGACAGGCGCCGCGCCGACCGGGGCTGCAGGTGCTACCGCGCGGTTCATCAGTCTGCCTGGCGCTTTTTGATGGATTTTTGCTTGGGCTTGGCGCGCTTGATCTGGCCACCCGAGGTCAGGCGCTGGTTGCCCAGCACACGCAGTTGCTTGATTTCAGGGCGTTGGCCGCCCCGTTTGCTGAACTTGAGCACCTTGACGTCGCGCGGGCCGGGCATACGGTCTTCGTCCACCACCTTGGCCTTGGCGGGGATGGGGCGCCAGAGCACCAGCAGTTTGCCAATGTGCTGCACCGGGGCGGCGTTGAGTTCTGCGGCAAGCTCCTGGTACATCAGTTCGCGCGCTGCGCGGTCGTCGCCGAAGACGCGGACCTTGATGAGCCCATGGGCATTGAGGGCAGCATCCACCTCTTTCTTGACGGCGGGAGTCAGGCCATCGCCGCCGATCAGGACCACGGGGTCCAGGTGGTGGGCATTGGCGCGTTGTTCCCGGCGCTCGGCGGGAGTCAGTTGAATTTGGGGCATGGGCCGTATTATCGAGGCTGAAAGAAAAAAGTAATGAAAGTCAAAACCCAGAGCAAGAAGGTCAACAAGGCGTGGCTGAACGACCACGTCAACGACACCTACGTCAAATTGGCGCAGAAAGAGGGATACCGCGCGCGTGCTGCCTACAAGCTCAAGGAAATTGACGAGCAGTTGGGCCTCATCAAGCCGGGTTACACCGTGGTGGACCTGGGTTCTACCCCGGGTGCATGGAGCCAATACCTGCGTCGGCGCTTGTCCCCCGCCGGTGCGGCTGCGGGGCAGCTCAATGGCGCGATCATCGCGCTGGACATTCTGCCCATGGAGCCCATCGAGGGTGTAACGTACCTCAATGGCGATTTTCGTGAGCCCGATGTGCTGGAGCGCCTGGAGCAGGCGCTCGATGGCCGGGTGGTGGATGTGGTAGTGTCCGACATGGCGCCCAACCTTTCTGGCATCGGGTCGGCCGATGCGGCCCGTATTGCCCACCTGGTGGAGCTGGCGGTGGATTTTGCCTGCAACCATTTGAAACCGGATGGGGCGCTGGTGGTCAAGCTTTTCCACGGAAGCGGATACAACGACCTGGTGACCTTGTTCAAGCACACCTTCAAAGTGGTCAAACCGCTCAAACCCAAGGCTTCGCGCGACAAATCGTCAGAGACCTTTCTCGTGGGCATGGGGCTCAAGAAGGCGGCCTGAATTGGCTTGCCACCGGTCAAGAATTCGTGAAATTTGGCAGCAAAGCCCGCGCTGATCCCATGGCCGTCAGTGGGAATATGGGTGGCCCGGCGGCTTGAAAGACCTAAAATGCACCGCACATACGCCGTGACGGCAGTGTGTCCGTTTTCTGTTCCCCGCAACTGGAGCCCCGCTTGAACAATCAGTGGTTTTCAAAAATTGCCGTATGGCTGGTCATCGCCATGGTGCTGTTCACGGTGTTCAAACAGTTTGACACCCGCACTGGCGCCAGTGCCGGACACATCGGCTATTCCGAATTTCTTGACGAAGTCCGGAACAACCGCATCAAGAGCGCGACCATTCCCGAGGGGTTGAGCGGCGGTGAAATCGTGGCGATCACCACCGATGAGCGCAAGATCCGCACGAATGCCTCGGTGCTGGACCGGGGGCTGGTGGGCGACCTGCTCAACCACAACGTCAAATTCGACGTGAAGCCCCGTGAAGAAGGCTCACTTCTCATGACCCTGTTGGTCAGCTGGGGCCCCATGCTGCTGCTGATTGGCGTGTGGGTGTACTTCATGCGCCAGATGCAGGGCGGCGGCAAGGGCGGGGCGTTCAGCTTCGGCAAGAGCAAGGCGCGCATGCTCGACGAGAACAACAACCAGGTCACGTTCGCGGATGTGGCAGGTTGCGACGAAGCCAAGGAAGAAGTCAAGGAAGTCGTGGACTTCCTGAAGGACCCACAGAAGTTCCAGAAGCTCGGCGGCCGTATTCCGCGTGGCCTGCTGCTGGTCGGCCCTCCTGGTACCGGCAAGACCCTGCTGGCCAAGTCCATTGCGGGCGAAGCCAAGGTGCCTTTCTTCAGCATCTCGGGCTCGGACTTTGTGGAAATGTTCGTTGGCGTGGGCGCTGCCCGTGTGCGAGACATGTTCGACAACGCCAAGAAGAACGCCCCTTGCATCATCTTCATCGATGAAATCGACGCCGTGGGCCGCCAGCGTGGCGCTGGCCTGGGTGGCGGCAACGATGAGCGCGAGCAGACGCTGAACCAGATGCTGGTTGAGATGGACGGCTTCGAGACCAACCTAGGCGTGATCGTGGTGGCTGCCACCAACCGCCCTGACATCCTGGACGCGGCTCTTCTACGCCCCGGTCGTTTTGACCGCCAGGTGTATGTGACGCTGCCAGACATCCGTGGCCGCGAACAGATCCTGAATGTGCACATGCGCAAGATTCCGGTCGGTCAGGATGTAGCCCCTGCGATCATTGCCCGTGGCACGCCCGGCATGAGCGGCGCCGATCTGGCCAACCTGTGCAACGAGGCTGCGTTGATGGCGGCCCGCCGCAACGCCCGCACCGTGGAGATGCAGGACTTTGAGAAGGCCAAGGACAAGATCCTCATGGGCCCCGAGCGCAAGAGCATGGTCATGCCCGAGGAAGAGCGCCGCAACACGGCCTACCACGAGGCGGGCCACGCCCTGATTGGCAAGCTGCTGCCCAAGTGCGATCCGGTGCACAAGGTCACGATCATCCCCCGTGGCCGTGCCTTGGGCGTGACGATGAGCCTGCCCGAGCAGGACCGTTACAGCTATGACCGCGAATACATGCTCAACCAGATCAGCATGCTGTTCGGTGGCCGCATCGCCGAAGAAGTGTTCATGAACCAGATGACCACCGGTGCGAGCAATGACTTTGAGCGCGCCACGCACATCGCACGCGACATGGTGACCCGTTACGGCATGACTGCGGCCCTGGGGCCCATGGTCTATGCCGAAAACGAGGGGGAGGTCTTTCTGGGCCGTTCAGTCACCAAGACGACGAACATGAGCGAGCAGACCATGGAAAAGGTCGATAGCGAAGTGCGTCGCATCATCGACGAACAGTACAACCTGGCGCGTCGCCTGATCGAGGAGAACAGCGACAAGATGCACGCCATGGCCAAGGCCTTGCTCGAATGGGAAACCATTGATGCCGAGCAACTGGACGACATCATGGCGGGCAAGGAACCCCGTCCTCCCAAGGACTGGACGCCTCGCACCCCGCCCTCGGGTGGTGACAACTCCAGCGGCGGCACCCCTGCAGTGGCGGCAGATACCGCGCCCACAGCGGCTTGACGGTTTGCCAGTTCAGCCGTTCCCACGGGGCCTTGTGCCCCGTTTTTCGTTGTGTTTGAGGCTGCTGCCTTTCTTCTCCTGCGCTTTCAGGTTCGGCCCATACGCGCCGTATCCACTGGCTCCACAGGCTCTCTTGTAGTGATTCATGATCTGGCAAACCTCCCGCTTTTCCATCGATCTGGAGCGGCCCAAGGTCATGGGCATCGTCAATGTGACCCCGGACTCCTTCTCCGATGGTGGGCGCCATGCCTCTACCATCGCAGCGTTGCGGCATTGCGAGCAATTGCTCAAGGACGGAGCCGATATCCTGGACATCGGGGGCGAGTCCACCCGCCCCGGCAGCCCGGCCGTGCCTCTGGACGAAGAGCTGGCCCGTGTGGTGCCGCTGGTGCGCGAGGCGGTGGCGCTGGGCGTTCCAATTTCGGTGGACACGTACAAACCTGCCGTCATGCGGGCTGTGCTGGACCTGGGGGCCGATATCGTCAACGACATCTGGGCCTTGCGGCAACCGGGGGCGGTGGCCGTGGTGGCTACCCACCCTCAATGTGGTGTGTGCCTGATGCACATGCACCGAGACCCCCGGACCATGCAAGCGACTCCCATGACGGGAGATGTGGTGCCGCAAGTGCTATCATTTTTAGAGCTGCATGCGCATAATCTGCAGGCCCAGGGGGTTAAAAAGGATCAAATTCTCCTGGACCCGGGCATCGGCTTCGGCAAAACGGTGGAGCAGAACTTCGCCTTGCTTGCTCGACAGCATGACCTGCTGGGGGCCGGTTATCCGCTGTTGGCGGGCTGGTCGCGCAAGTCGTCGTTGGGTGCCGTCGCGGGGCTGGATGTAGACCAGCGCATGGTGCCCAGTGTGGCTGCTGCGGTGCTCGCAGTAGACCGGGGAGCTTCGGTGGTGCGCGTGCACGATGTGCGAGAGACGGTTGCTGCGCTGGCAGTGTGGTCGGCCATGCAGCGGACGGGCTGAAGGGGCAGCGCGCGGGGCATTCATGAGGGCGGTCTTGGAGCCTATTCACACTAACCAAACAGGTGGGATGGCGTGCTGTCCCACCAACAACTAGATCAACACGAGGAGACGCAGCAACATGACGCGCCAGTACTTTGGAACCGATGGCATCCGTGGCACGGTGGGGCAGCCACCCATTACGCCGGATTTTGTGTTGCGCCTGGCTCACGCAGTGGGGCGTGTCTTGCGGCAGAAGGAAGAGCGCCCGACGGTGTTGATCGGCAAGGACACCCGAATTTCTGGCTACATGCTGGAGAGCGCACTGGAGTCCGGCTTCAATTCCGCAGGCGTGGATGTGGTGCTGCTCGGGCCTTTGCCAACACCCGGTGTGGCCTACCTGACCCGTGCACAGCGGGCCAGCCTGGGCGTGGTCATCAGTGCGAGCCACAACCCGTACCCCGACAACGGCATCAAGTTTTTCAGTGCGCAGGGCACCAAACTGTCCGACGCCTGGGAGCTCGCTGTCGAAGAGGCCCTGGCCCAGCCACCGGTGTGGGCCGACTCGGCCAGCTTGGGCAAGGCGCGGCGGCTGGACGATGCCGCAGGGCGCTACATCGAATTCTGCAAGAGCACCTTCCCGCAGGATCTAACCCTCAAGGGGCTGAAAATCGTGGTGGACGCTGCCCATGGGGCGGCCTATCAAGTGGCTCCCAAGGTGTTTCACGAACTGGGGGCCGAAGTCCTGTCGATCGGATGTGCCCCGGACGGCCTGAACATCAACCATGAGGTGGGTGCCACGCACCCGGACGCCCTGGTGCGCGCAGTGCGTGCCAACCGGGCCGACTACGGGATAGCGCTGGACGGCGATGCGGACCGACTGCAGGTTGTGGATGCCACGGGGCGCCTGTACAACGGCGACGAGTTGCTGTATCTGATGGCCTCCGATCGCATGGGCCGCGACGAGCATGTGCCCGGCGTGGTAGGCACCTTGATGACCAACATGGCGGTGGAGGTGGCTTTGCAGTCCCGTGGGGTGAAGTTCGTGCGTGCCAAGGTGGGGGACCGCTATGTCCTCGAAGAACTGGCACGCCATCGCTGGGTGCTTGGGGGCGAAGGCTCTGGCCACCTGCTGGCGCTGGACCGGCACACCACGGGCGATGGCCTGGTGAGCGCCTTGCAGGTGTTGCAGGCCTGTGTGCGCAGTGGCCAGACGCTGGCCCAATTGCTGGCCGGGGTCACGCTGTATCCCCAGGTGCTGCTCAATGTCCGCCTGGCCCCAGGCCAGGACTGGAAGTCGAACCGCTTGCTGGCGGATACGACACATGCTGTGGAGCGCGATCTGGGGGCTTCGGGCCGGGTGCTCATCCGTGCCAGTGGCACGGAGCCTTTGCTGCGCGTGATGGTGGAGGCCCGGGATGCTGAGATGGCGAGCTCCTGCGCGCAGCGGCTGGCTGATGCGGCCCGTGCAGGCTAAGCGGTTGTCTGCTTTTGCACAGACCCCGGTGGGGCCGTTCTTCCCCATGCCAATCCTCAGGAGCGGGTTATGACGCCGGCCATAGACTCCGTGCCCTGCATCACCGTGCGCGCCGTGGACTACGCCAACCCCCGCGATGCAGCCGCACTTGTGGATTTGCTGGACGGCTACGCGCGGGACGTGGCGGGCGGTGGCAAGCCCTTGGAGGCTGAGGTCAAGCAAGGGCTGGTCCAGGCGCTGCGCCAGCGGCAGCCCCAGGCGTTCAGCGTCATGGCCTGGGCCGAGGAGGAGGGGAGCACCTCCGCGCCCCATGCCGGGGTGGCCGTGGGGCTAGTCAACTGCTTCGAAGGGTTCTCCACCTTTGCCTGCAGGCCCCTGGTCAATGTGCACGATGTGGTTGTGGTGCCGGCGTGGCGTGGCCATCGAATTGCGCAGCGCATGTTGCAAGAGGTCGAAACCCTGGCCCGGGGGCGCGGTGCCTGCAAGCTCACACTGGAGGTCCTGTCTGGCAACCGGGCGGCAATCCAAGCCTATGAGCGTGAAGGTTTTGCTGCCTACGCGCTGGACCCTCGGATGGGATCGGCGCAATTTTTTCAGAAGCTGTTGCTGGACTGAACGGGCGGCGGAGCCATCGCCCTGCCTGCAGGGGGCGCGGGCTCAGGCCAGGGCGTTCGCTGCGGAGGCCTGATGCAGGTGCTGGCGCATGAACACCTCCAGGTCCGCTGCAGGCAGTGGCGTGCTGAAGTGGTAGCCTTGGGCCTCATCGCATCCCTGAGCATGGAGGAAGGCCAACTGACCTTCCGTCTCGACGCCCTCGGCCGTGGTGCGGATGCCCAGCGCCTGCGCCATCCGGATGATGGCGCTCACGATGGCGCGGTCGTTGCTGTCGTTGCCCAGGTCGCGCACGAACGACTGGTCGATCTTGAGCTTGAATATCTGGAACCGCTTGAGCTGGCTCAGTGACGAGTAGCCGGTGCCAAAGTCATCCATGGACATGCGCACCCCTCTTGCATGCAACTGGTCCATGGTCGCTACGGCGGCATGTGGGTCGTCCACGGCCACCCCCTCGGTCAGTTCCAGCTCCAGCGAGTCGGGCGGAAGGTCAAACTCTGCCAGCATGCGGCTGACGAGTTCAGGCAACTGGGGCTGGCGGAACTGGATGGCGGAGAGGTTCACCGCCATCGTCAGCCCCGGGAAGCCGCAAGACCGCCAGGCCTTGAGCTGTGCGAGTGCTGTGCGCAGCACCCATTCCCCAATCTGCAGGATCTGCCCGCTGTCTTCGGCGATGGGGATGAACTCTGCGGGCGAGACCTGCCCGAGTTGTGGGTGTTGCCAGCGCAGCAAGGCCTCCACACTGCGGACATTGCCCGTGGCTAGGCTCATCTGGGGCTGGTAGTGCAGTCGGAACTGGTCGCGCTCCAGCGCACGGCGAAGGGCGTTTTCCAGCTGCAATGCGCGTACCGACTGGGCCTGCATTTCAGGAGTGAAGAAGCGGAATGTGTTGCGGCCATCCAGCTTGGCGCGGTACATCGCCACGTCGGCAGACTGGGTGAGCGTGTCGAAATCGCTCCCATCCTGCGGGAACAAGGCCACACCCATGGATGGCGCCATGGTCAGCTCGTGGTGGTCAATCTGATAGTGCTGGCGTGATGCCTCTTGCAGCTTGCCTGCCACCCGGGCTGCCCCATGGGCATTGGCGCCTGGCAGCAGCAGGATGAACTCGTCCCCGCCGAGGCGTGCCACGGTGTCCTTTTCGCGCACCACAGCACGCAGCCGTTTGGCAATCTCGACCAGCAGGGCATCGCCCACGCGGTGCCCCAGCGAGTCGTTCACGTGCTTGAAATGGTCCAGGTCCAGGAAGATCACGGCCAGTGGCGTGTTGTGCTCCTGGGCCACCTGAATGGCCTGCTGGGCACGCTCGGCCAGCAGTGCGCGGTTGGGCAGGCCGGTGAGCGCATCGTAGTGGGCCAGCCAGTAGATGCGCTCCTGGTCGGCCTTGCGGTCGTTGATCTCGCGGTGCAGGTTGTCTACCGTTTCGCGCAGCTCTCGCGTGCGGTCCTGCACCTGCTGTTCCAGTTCCTCGTGGGCGCGGGCCAGCGCTGCCTGGGCCTGTTTGCGCTCGGTGATGTCCATCGTGATCCAGATGGAGCCCTGAGAGGGGTCGGCGGGATCGATGGACTTGCTGCGAACCTCGCAGATCACTGGCGTGCCGTCCTTGCGGCAGAGTTCCACCTCGCCTTCATAGGATTGACCGGATGCCAGGCCTGGATAGCAGCGGCGTCCCACCTCCTCCCAGGCCTCGTCGCTGGCGTACCAGCGGCGCGACGAACTGCCCATGAGTTCGCCGGGCTGGAACCCCAGCATTTGCTCGAAGTGATCATTGCACCGGGTCAGGCGCCTGTCACGCAGAAACACAATGCCCACCATGGCACTGTCGAACAGCAGTTGCTTTTCGCGTTCAGCCGCGTTGAGGGCGGCCTGGGCGCGTTTTTGTTCGTCGATGTCGTCGAGGATCCAGATGGAGCCTTCGGAGGTGTCATGCGGATTGATGAGCCTGCCCGTGAGGCTGCCCCAAAAAAGGGTGCCGTCACGGCGGCGCAGCTGGCGTTCCACGCGGAAGGACTGTCCCTGCGCCAATACCGGGTAGGCCGCGCGACCCAACTCGCGGAATGCTTCGCGGTCGGGGTAGAAGGCTTCAGTGTTGAGCCCGACCAGGCGCGCGGGGCTGGGGTAGCCAAAAATCTCCGCATATCGCTGGTTGCAGCGGACCACGCTGCGTTGGCGCAGGAAAACGATACCCACCCCTGCGCTGTCGAGCAGGATTTGTTGTTCACGCAGGGTGCGATGCAGTGGCGGATCAGTAGCTACTCCAGGACGCTGCAATTCCGGAGCGCTGTACAGCGGGGACATAGAGACCAGTACGGGCGGCAGGGCCAGACGGTGGCCTCAAAAAATTTGTGCCAAAGTGTAGCAGTGCCAGCTTACAACCCTACTGCGGGTATGTCGCAGGGGGGAGCATGCTGGTTGGTGCAGCCTAGCCGCGCAGGTGTTGGCGCAGGTAGGCCTCGAACTCATCGGCGGGCAGGGGGCGGCTGAAGAGGTAGCCCTGGGCTTCATCGCAGCCTTGTTCTCGCAGGAATTCGAGTTGGCCATCGGTTTCCACCCCCTCGGCCGTGGTCTGCATGCCCAGCGCCTGCGCCATGCGGATGATGGCGCTCACGATGGCACGGTCGTTGGCATCGTCATCGAGATCGCGTACGAACGACTGATCGATTTTCAACTTGTAGATCTGGAAGCGTTTGAGGTAGCTCAGCGAGGAGTAGCCAGTGCCAAAGTCGTCCATCGACAAGCGCACGCCGCGGTCGTGCAACTGGTCCATCATGGCCAGCGCTGCGGCAGGGTCATCCACCGCCGCTCCCTCGGTCAGCTCCAGCTCCAGCCGACGGGCGGGCAAACCGGCCTGTTGCAGGCAGCGCGTCACCATTTCTGGCAGTTGCGGATGGCGGAACTGCACGGCAGAGAGGTTGACCGATATCGCCCGCAAGGGCAGTTGCATGTCCAGCCACCGCTTGGCGTCGTGCACGGCGGTGTGGATTACCCACTCGCCAATCGACACGATCATGCCGCTGCTCTCCGCCACAGGGATGAACTCTGCCGGTGACACCATGCCCAGCTCCGGATGGCGCCAACGCAGCAGTGCTTCGGCGCCCACCACCTGGCGTGTGGTGAGGGACACTTGCGGCTGGTAGTGCAGTTCGAACTGCTTGCGCTCTAAGGCGCGGCGCAGGGCATTTTCGATCTGCAGTGCGCGGGCGGTTCTGGCCTCCAGATCGGCCGTGAAGAACCCATATCGGTTGCGCCCATTTTGTTTGGCACGGTACATGGCGGCATCCGCGCGCTGGTACAGCGTGTCAAAGGAGTCGCCGTCGGCGGGATACATGGCGATGCCTACGGACAAGGTGGTGGTGAGTTCGTAGGGATCGATCTGGAAAGGCTGGGCCACAGCCGTCAGCAACCGGGTGGCCACTTCGGCGGCATGGGCTGCAGAGGCCGAGGGCAGCAGCAGCAGGAACTCATCGCCCCCCAGCCGCGAGACAGTGTCCTGCGGGTTCAGCAGGGACTGCAGGCGGCGTGCCACGGCCACAAGCAGGATGTCGCCAACCCGGTGGCCAAGCGAGTCGTTCACATTCTTGAAGTGGTCCAGGTCCAGGAACAGCATCGCCAGGGTGCCACCTTTGGCCTGCTCGTCAGCGATGTGGCGCTGGGCCCTTTCGGCCAGCAAGGCTCGGTTGGGCAGGTCGGTCAGAGGGTCAAAGTGTGCAAGGCGCTGAATGCGGTCTTGCGCCTCGCGCTGCACCGTGATGTCCCGGAACAGCGTGATCGAATGGGTGGCGCAGCCATTGCCATCGCGCACGCTGCTCACGGACAGCCATTGGGGGTAGGTGGAGCCGTCTTTGCGGCGGCCCCAGGCCTCGCCTTCCCAGTGCCCCTCTTGGGTGAGGCGGGCGTAAACGGCATCGGCATCGAAGTCCTGGGCGAACTCGGCCACGGTGAGCAGGCGCACGGACTGCCCAACAGCTTCGGATTCCTGGTAACCCGTGATGCGCGTGAAGGCCCGGTTGATGCGCACAATGGTGTGGGAGGCGTCTGCAACCACGATGGCTTCGCTGCTCTGGTCGAACACCTGGGCGGTCAGCAGCAGCTGTTCTTGCGAGCGTTTGCGTTCCGTGATGTCGCGCGACAAAAGGATGAAGCGGGGTATGGCGCCAGGCGAACCAGATTTGCGCGCAGCCGACAGTTCGAACCAGGTGGCACCAAGACCAGGCAGGTCCAGCACAATTTGCCGTCCGGCAGACCAGCCCTGCGCCTGGGCTTCTTTCAACACATCCATCACCGACAGTGCTGCCAGGGCAGGGAGCACATCGGTCACATTGCGCCCAATCAATTGCTCGGCGGGGGCTACAAGCAGCTCGGTACGCGGGCTGTGTACGCTGTAGTAGCGGCCATCGATGTCAAGTTCGAACAGGGGGTCGGGAATGGCGTCGATGGTGGCCCGCAACTGCTGCTGAGTGGCCTGGATTTCGGAGGTGCGCTGGGCCACTTGAAAGGCCAGCCCGCGCTCATGCGCTTTCAGGGCTACAAGGAGGCGGGCCAGGAAAGCCATGAGCAGCGCAAACAGCAGGCCCAGGGCACAACGCAGCGCCAGTACGGCTGGTGTATCCCAGCCCTTGGCAGGCGCTAGGCTCAGCGTCCATTGCCCGTTGGGCAGAGTCAGTGCGCGGCCCACTGCATCGGCTCCGGGGGGCGGAGTCGATGCCGCAATGGTCTGTTCTTCGCCAGTGTCGGGCCGCACCCGCCAAAGACGGTAGTGGTAGCCGCGTTCGGTGAGTTGGGGCAGCCGGGTGGCTGCCAGTACCTCGGGCAGGCGAATGGTGACATAGGTGAAGCCCCAGAAGCTGCGCTGCCCCTGTTCGCCGTCCAGGTACACCGGCTGGCGGCCCACCACCCCAAGGCCCCCCTGCACAAGCTCGATGGGGCCGGCCAGCGTGAGCAGACCCGTATCGCGCGCGCGTATCGATTCTGCGCTTTGCTTGGGGTCGTTGAGCTGGTCAAACCCGATCAGGCTTTCATTTCCTTGGCGAGGGACAACCTGCTTCACCACTCCTCCGGGCGAGAGGCCCATGGCCGCAATGCCGGGGTAGAACGGCAGCATCTGCGTGCCCACTTCCTCAAATTGGGTGACATTGCCCCGCCCTTGCCGGACCAGCGCTACGAGTGCGTTGTTGGCCGACAGCGCCAGTTCGATCGCGCGTTGCAGCGCCTGCACATGGTCACCCGCCATGTCTGCGGCCTGGGTGCGCTGCTGGGCTCTGTCCTGTTGCTCCAGGGTCCAGATCAGCGCGCCCGCACAGAGTGCGGCCAGCGCAAACACGGCCAGGAAGGCCGTCAGAGCGCGGCGGGATGAGGGCGGGGGCTGTGCGGACATGTTGCAGCTTCCTGAACCGATTATGCAGGCCCAGGGATTGCGTGGCACCCGTCGCAAAGGGCCTCTTTGTCATGTTGCTGACATGCTGTCGACACGGTGGCGTCATGCACCAATTCCACACTCGCGGCCAGGGAAAAGGATTCCCTGAGTGGCTGGCGGCTCCAGCCGGCCCGTCCTCAAAGAAAGAGACGCTGCACCATGAATGAATTGTCCCGTCTGACCTTGTCGCCCGCTGCCGATGCCCTTGGTGCCGGCGCTTCGCATCGCCCTGCAGCTGTGTCGGGGGCTGCGAAGCCTGGCCAGGAGCGAGGAGCCATTGAGGTGACGTGGGCAAGGCATCTGGATGAGGTGCGCGCGGCGCAGCGACTCCGGTTCGACGTTTTTGCTGCTGAGATGGGCGCTCGATTGACGACCCCCATCGCAGGCCACGACGTTGATCTGTTCGACGACTACTGCGAACACCTTTTGGTGCGCGATGCCCAGAGCCAGCAAGTCATTGGGACTTACCGAGTGCTCACGCCCGCACAGGCCAGGCGGGTGGGCGGTACCTACAGCGATACCGAATTTGACCTGACGCGCTTGCGCACCCTGCGTCCCCGCATGGTGGAGCTGGGCCGCAGCTGCGTGCATCCCGACCACCGCCATGGGGGGGTGATCATGGCCTTGTGGAGCGCCCTGGCGGATTTCATGGTGCGCAACCAGCTCGACACCATGATTGGCTGCGCGAGCATTCCGATGCTGCACAACGGCGTGGTCAGTGGTGATGCCGCCGCGAGCATCTGGCAGCAGGTGCGCAAGACCCATCTTGCCGCGATTGAATACCATGTGCTCCCGCGTCTTCCCTTGCCGGTGGAGCACCTGGACAGCTCCATCGCCGTGGAGCCTCCAGCGCTGATCAAGGGCTATCTGCGCCTGGGGGCGCGCGTGCTGGGTGCTCCCGCCTGGGACCCCGATTTCAACACCGCAGACCTGCCCATGCTGATGCGACTGGCAGACCTGCATCCCCGCTATCGCAAGCACTTCCTGGGGGCCTGATGCGCGCCGCGTTCGACGCACTCGGTCCTTGGCTGCATGAGCCCTTGGGGCCGGATGAAACCGAGCCCGACACCCTCTTGTCTGCCAGCGGGCCGCACCGGTACCGCGCCGTGTTCATTTCCGATTTGCACCTCGGTACACCAGGGTGCCAGGCCGTGGCTCTGTTGGACTTTCTCAAGCACCACCCCAGCGATCATCTTTATCTTGTGGGTGACATCGTGGACGGTTGGCAGTTGCGGCGTAAGTGGTTCTGGCCGCAGACCCACAACGATGTGGTGCAGAAGCTGCTGCGTCGGGCACGCAAGGGGTGCCGGGTGGTGTTTGTGCCGGGCAACCATGATGAATTTGCGCGGGCGTTTGTAGGTCACTCGTTTGGCGGCATCGAGGTCGTGGCGGATGCGGTGCACACCACGGCCGATGGACGCAGCCTCTGGGTTACGCATGGAGACCACTTTGACGGTGTCATCCAGTGCGCCAAGTGGCTCGCATACCTGGGTGACAACCTGTACGAGTTCACGCTCAAGCTCAATCGTCATCTCAACACTTTGCGTGCGCGCTTGGGGCTGCCTTACTGGTCGTTGTCGGCCTACCTCAAAGGCAAGGTGAAGAAGGCCCTCAATTACGTGACGGATTTTGAAGTTGCTGTGGCCACAGAGGCGCGCCGCCGTGGTCACGATGGTGTGGTATGCGGCCACATCCACCGGGCCGAGATGCGGGAGATCGGTGGCACGCTGTACTGCAACGACGGTGATTGGGTGGAAAGCCACACCGCACTGGTAGAGCATTTGGACGGTCGGCTTGAACTGCTGCAGTGGCCCGCTGTGCCCGCGCACAGCTCAACATCCTCTGTCAAAGCCGGAGCCTCCGCATGAAAATTGCTCTGCTGACAGACGCGTGGTTGCCACAGGTCAATGGGGTGGTCACGACTTTGCTGGAACTGGTGCGGGAGCTGGAAGGGGTGGGGCACGAAGTGCAGGTGGTGCATCCGGGGCTGTTCACCACGCGGTCTTGCCCTGGCTATGCGGGCATTGATCTGGCGGTGCGTCCAGGTCGCTTGGTGGCCAAGATGCTGGACGACATGCAGCCCGATGCCATCCACCTGGCTACCGAGGGGCCGCTCGGCTGGGCCGGGCGCAGCCATTGCCTGCGGCGCGGGCTGGCGTTCACGACTGCGTTTCATACCAAGTTTCCGGAGATTCTCCATGCGGCGCTGCGGGTTCCGCTGTCGTGGGGGTATGCGCTGTTCCGGCATTTCCACCGGCCTTCGTGCGGCGTGATGGTGCCCACGCATGGGGTGTTGCAGATGCTGGAGCAGCGGGGCTTTCGCAATCTGCGCCCGTGGACGCATGGCGTGGACACCCAGGCTTTCCCATTCCAAGGCGCGGCCTGTCCCAGCCCGCTGACCGGGGCTTTGGCCCACCCTGTGTCCTTGTATGTGGGGCGAATCTCCTACGAAAAGAACATTGAGGCTTTTTTGCAGTTGGACATGCCAGGCACCAAGGTGGTATGTGGCGTCGGGCCGCTGGAGGCGCGGTTCAAGGCAAAGTACCCGCAGGTGCGCTGGCTCGGTATTCTGGATCGTGCGGCTCTGGCGCAGGTGTATGCAGCGGCCGATGTTTTTGTTTTTCCGAGTCGCTCGGAAACTTTTGGACTCGTGATGCTGGAGGCCATGGCTTGCGGGACCCCCGTGGCGGCCTTTCCGGTGGACGGTCCCATGGAAGTGCTGGGGGCTCACCTGGGGCGTGTTCCCCGTGGTGGCGTGCTGCATGACAACTTGCTGACGGCCAGTCAGCAGGCACTGGCGATTCCACGCTCCGAGGCGCGCAGCCGTGCCATGGACTTCACCTGGACCCAGGCCGCGCAGTTGTTCCAGCAATACCTTGTACCTGCCCGCAGTGCGCCTGTGACGGGTTGTGCGACTGTCACAAAATCTGTCACATCACTGTCATCTGGTCGTTAAATACTGGGGCCATCCTGCATTTGTTGCGTTTGCGTATCCATGTTGCCTTTGCTTCCAAATGATGCTGTGTCCGCGCAGCGTGAGCGTTTAGATACTGTGGCAGACGCATTGCGGGCGCCGCTGCCCGGCGAGGGGCGCGCGCCAGAGGTGCCACATGACGGGGCGCCGCCCGCCATGTTCCTCGACCGTGACCACAGCATTCTGGCGTTCAATGAGCGGGTCTTCGACTGGGCAGTGCGCGCGGACGTGCCGTTGCTGGAGCGCCTGCGCTATTTGTGCATTGTGTCGTCCAATCTGGACGAGTTTTTCGAGGTGCGCGCCGCACCCCACATCACCGCTGCCAAAAAGGGCGAAACCAAGGGGCTCTACACCGTAGGCTCCTTTGAGGCGCTCTCTATCAAGGTCCACGATCTGGTGGAGCGGCAGTACACCCTGTACAACGACGCCCTGGTGCCCGCTTTTGCTCAGCATGGCATTCGTATCGTTGGCCATGGTGACAGATCACCCGAGCAGAGGCGCTGGGTGCATGACTACTTTGTGCGCGAAGTGCGTCCTTTGTTGATTCCTGTGGGGCTGGACCCAGCGCACCCCTTTCCGCAGGTGGCCAACAAATCCTTGAACTTCATCGTTCGTCTCAAGGGACACGACGCTTTCGGGCGCGAAAACGAAATTGCCATCGTGAAGGTGCCGCGCGCGCTGCCACGCCTGATCCGCATTCCGGCGAAGGTGGCGCCCAGCGAGGCACTGTTCGTCAGCCTTTCAAGCATCATCCGCGCGCACCTGGAAGACCTTTTCCCAGGCCGGGAAGTCACCGAGTTCTCACAGTTCCGGGTTACGCGCCACTCCGATCTGGCACTGGATGAGGAGGACGTGCGCAACCTGCGCACCGCGCTTCGCCAAGGGTTGCAGCACCGCCACTACGGGCAGGCTGTGCGGCTGGAGGTGTCGGCGGGGTGCTCGAAATTTCTTTCGGATTTTCTGCTGGCGCAGTTCGGCCTTCCGGCTGCGGCGCTGTACCGCGTGCATGGGCCTGTGAACCTGGTGCGGCTGACGCAACTGGTGGACCTCGTCAACGACCCTGCGTTGCTGTTCCCGGCCTGGAGTTCGTCGTGGCCGCGCCAGTTGCAGCCGGGTGTGTCCATCATGGATCAGTTGCGCCAGCGGGACGTGTTGATCCACCAGCCCTTTGAGAGCTTCGATGGCCTGCTGGCCTTCTTGCGCGAGGCCGTGAACGATCCGCAGGTGTTGGTCATCAAGCAGACCATCTACCGCACAGGCGCCGATTCGGAGCTCATGGACCTGTTGTCCGAGGCGGTGCGCCGGGGCAAGGAAGTCATGGCGGTCGTGGAACTGAAAGCGCGTTTTGACGAAGAGGCCAACATCAACTGGGCTGAAGCGTTGGAGTCGATTGGCGCGCAGGTGGTTTACGGCGTGGTGGGGCTCAAGACCCACGCGAAGATGCTGCTGGTCACGCGCAGGGAGGGGCGGCAGCTGCGGCGCTATGGGCATCTCTCCACCGGCAACTACAACGTGCGCACGGCCCGGCTCTACACCGATCTGAGCTACTTGACAGCCGACGAGGAAACCACCGCCGACATGGACGGGGTGTTCAACCACCTGGCCAGCCAGAATCGCCCGCCCAAGCTGCGCAAGCTCATGCTGGCGCCTTTTCATCTGCACCGCCGCATGATCGACAAGATCGAGCAGGTCGGGCAGGCAGCAAGCCGGGGCGAGGACGCGCGGATCGTCGCCAAGATGAATGCACTCACGGATGAGACATTGATTCGCGCACTGATCCTCGCGGGGCAACGCGGAGCGCGCATTGACCTCATTGTGCGCGGTGCCTGCATGCTGGCCGCCCAGGTGCCGGGCGTCACGGACAACATCCGTGTGCGCTCCGTGATTGGTCGTTTTCTCGAACACACGCGTGTCTTCTATTTCCGTGCGGGCGTGGAGGAAGACCTGTATCTATCCAGTGCCGACTGGATGAACCGCAACATGATGCGCCGTGTGGAGCTGGCCTGGCCCGTCACGGACCCTGGCTTGCGCCAGCAGATCGTGGACGAATGCCTGGTTGCTTATCTGCATGATGACCGCGACGCCTGGACCCTCAACGCGCGTGGCACCTATGACCGTGCCCCGCGACCGGCGGATGGACTGGGTGCACAGAATGCCTTGATGGTGCGCTATGGGCCCGCCACGGCCATTTCCCGGGTCGAGCAAAGGGCGGAATGATGGATCTGATTCTGTGGCGTCACGCTGAAGCCGAAGAGGCTCTGGACGGCGGCGATGATCTGGCGCGGGTGCTGACTTCCCGGGGGGAAAAACAGGCGGCGCGCATGGCGGCATGGCTGGATCGGCAACTGCCGGAGGGGTTGCGCGTGCTGGCAAGCCCCGCACGGCGGACCGAGCAGACCGCCAACGCGCTGGGGCGCAAGTTCAAGATGCGGGCGGAGCTGCTTCCCGGCGGAAGTGTCGAGGATCTGCTGGAGCTGGCCCAGTGGCCTCGCGCCAAGGGCGCGGTGCTGATTGTCGGGCACCAGCCTGTGCTCGGGCAGACCATTGCTCAGTTGCTGGAGCTGCAGGCCTCTGAATGTGCAGTCCGAAAAGGCGCCGTGTGGTGGCTGCGTCAGCGCCAGCGGCTGGACCAGAGCCAGACGGTGCTGCTGACGGTGCAATCACCGGAATTCCTCTAGCTCGCGCGGCGAGAAGAGGAAGCGGCGGGCGGAGCGCTTATTCGCTCTCGCTCGCTCGTCCGCCGGCTGTACGACCGTCGTTGTCTTACTTGCGGGATTTTGTGTTGGCCTTTGTCGCCGGTGCGGCGGCGGGGGCTGGGGCCTCTGCCTTGGGGCGCCCCGTCTTGATGGAGGGCACGGCCTGCAGCGCGCCGCGCAGCGCAGTGTCAGACAGGCCTGCCAATACCTTGAGGCCTGCGCGCAGCAATTCGCTCTTCTTGACTGGCTGCGCCAGGGTGGCAGCGCGCTGCTTGAGCGTTTCGATCACTGCATACTCATCCTTGGGGATGGTGAAGCTGTCGCGCACCAGTTTGGGCTTCTTGGCCTTGACGTCCTTGGCAACGACTGTCGCAGCAGCTTTGGGTGCCTTGGGTGCTACAGTTTTTTTAGTGACAGGCGCCTTCTTGGTTTCGGCTTTTTTGGCAGGCTCGGTTGCGGCGCTGGCTGCAGGTTTGGCTGCTTTGGCGGGCTTGATGGCCTTGGCAGGTTGTGCCGAAGGGGCGGGGGCTGCCGGAGAGGTCGTAGTACCGGATGTAGAGGTCGCGTTGGTCATGGCAATAAATCAATAAACGATATAAACAGTTTATATAGTTTATTGCCGATTGCTACGGTAGGTCAATGAGTAGCTCCCAAGGCGTTTTTTGCCAGGCCTGTGCCTCTTCACGCAGAAGGTGTGCGGACTGCGGGTACGCAGCGGCCCAGCCGACCCGTGTGCGGATAAAGAGGCGTTGCCCATTGCACTGCAGCGTCAGGCCGGCGGTGTCTGGGGCGCGGCGCGCGTGGCACAGGGCCACAGCAAGCCGCAGACAGAGTAGTTGAAGCACGAAGATGGGGTCATCCAGGTCCACGCCGAGCTTGCGGACCTTGCCACGCTGACCTTGCACGAGCACGCCGAGCCGGTGCAACTCAGGCACGGCAAAGCCAGCGGCATCGGTGTTGTCGAGGATGTAGGCGCCGTGGCGGTGCGCGTCGCTGTGCGAGATGAGGCAGCCGATCTCGTGCAGGCGGGCTGCCCAGTCCAGTTTGCGCGATGCGCGCTCACTGCCCTGCGGGGCTGCCTGGTCGAACAGCGCGCACGCCGTGCGTGCCACCCGCTCCGCATGTTCCAGGTCCACGCCAAAGCGGTGCATGAGCCCGTTCACGGTGGTGGTTCGAAGATCGGTCTCGGGTTGTTCGCGGTCGAGCAGGTCGTAGAGCGCGCCTTGGCGCAACGCGCCTTGCGCCACCTGCATTTCGTTGATCTCCAGAAGGTCAAAGATGGCGCGCAGCACACTGATGCCGCCCCCGATCACGGCGCGCCGCTCTTCTTTCAGCCCTTCCATGCGCAGGCGGTCGGCGCTTTGTGCGCGCAAGATGCGGTCATGAAGCCAGTTCAAGCCGTCGCGCGTAATCAGGCCTTCGGGCCCACCTGCGGCAGCCAGCACATCCCCCACGGCGCCTGCGGTGCCCGAAGACCCATAGGCGACCTCCCAGGCGTCGGGCCGGAAGGTCGCCAGGGCCTCGTCCAGCACCGCCTTGGCCGCAATTTCTGCCGCCAGGAAGGCCTGGGTCGTGAACTCGCCATGGGCAAAGTAGCGCTGGGACCAGGCAACACTTCCCACGCGAAACGAGGCGACGGCATGTGGGGTGAACTGCTGGCCGAGGATGAATTCGGTGGAGCGCCCTCCGATATCCACCACCAGCCGCCGTTCATCCGATTGAGGCAGAAGCCGCGCCACGCCCTGATAGATCAGGCGGGCTTCTTCGGGGCCGGACACCACGTCGATGGGGTAGCCCAGTACCTCGCTGCCGCGCGACAGGAATTCCTCGCGGTTGCGGGCTTCCCGCAGGGTTTGGGTGGCCACGGCCCGGACCTGGGCCCGGGGGAAACCTGCTAGCCGCTCGCCAAATCTCGCCAGACAGGCCCAGCCCCGCTCCATGGCGTCTTGTGTCAAGTTCCGGTTCTCATCCAGTCCGTTGCCCTGGCGCACGGTCTCCTTGAGGTATTCCACCCGTTGTATGTGACCGAACTCATAGCGCCCGATTTCAAGGCGAAAGCTGTTGGAGCCGAGGTCTACCGCGGCGAGGCGTGTGCCGTTCTGCATGGGATTCTGGTGAAAGCGTCGTGCGGCATCGTACCGCGAGCTTCTGAGGGGCTGGGGCAGCAAATCCCCTGTCAGCCGGAGCAGGGGGATTTTTTAGAACACTGGAGTGTGTGCCTCATTTATGACAAATGGGTGACTTCAACCGGGTGTTCATCGTCACTTGTGTGGCAATGGCCTGAGGGTGGCCATTTGTGTCACTGAATTGTCATCTTGGAGCCCTAGAGTTCAGCCTGTTCCTGTCAACCCTAGCCAAAAGGTACTGAATAATGAAACGCACATTTCTCAAAACCGTCGCTCTAGCCTTGGCCTCCCTGGCCGTTGGCAGTGCTTTCGCGGCGGATATCACCGGTGCGGGTGCCACCTTTCCATTCCCCATGTATGCCAAGTGGGCGGAAGCCTACAAGAAGGAAACAGGGACAGGTCTCAATTACCAGTCCATCGGTTCTTCCGGTGGCATTCGCCAGATCCGTGCCAAGACCGTTGTTTTTGGTGCCACGGATGCCCCGGTGTCTGGCGCAGACCTCGACAAGGATGGCATGGTGCAGTTTCCCGCCGTCATCGGCGGCACGGTGCCCGTGATCAACCTGGACGGTTTCAAGCCCGGCGAGCTGCGCGTGACGGGCCCCGTGCTGGCCGAAATTTTCCTGGGCAAGATCGCCAAGTGGAATGACGCCAAGCTGGCTGCATTGAACCCCGGCAAGACCCTGCCCGACCAGAACATCACCGTAGTCCATCGTGCAGATGGTTCCGGCACCACCTTCAATTGGACGGACTACCTGTCTGCTGTCAGCAAGGAGTGGGCCGACACGGTGGGCAAGGGCGCCGCCGTCAAGTGGCCTGCTGCATCGTCGGTGGGCGGCAAGGGCAACGAAGGCGTTGCAGCCAACGTGACCCGTGTAAAGGGTGCCGTGGGTTATGTGGAATACGCCTACGTCAAGAAGAACAACATGAACTTTCTGCAACTGCAGAACGCCGACGGCAAGTATGTGAGCCCGGACGACGCCACGTTTGCCGCCGCTGCCGCCAGCGCCGACTGGTTCAGCGTGCCTGGCATGGGTATTTCGATGGTGAATGCCAAGGGCGCCAACAGCTGGCCGGTCAGCACGGCCTCCTTCATCCTGATGTACAAGGACCCCGCCGACAAGGCCCAGTCGGCCGAAGTGCTGAAGTTCTTTGACTGGGCGTTCAAGAACGGCAAGGGCATGGCCGCAGAGCTGGACTATGTGCCCCTGCCCGACAGCCTGACCGCCGAGATCCGCTCCAAGGTGTGGTCGCAAATCAAGAAGTAACCAGTCTGCTCCAAAATAGCGCCCATCGGTCGGCCTGGCTGGCCGATGGGCGCTGGTTTGTGGGGCCTCCAGAAGCCAGATGGGAGTCAACATGAGCGTGGGAACCACCATGAGTTCACAACCCGCGTCTGTCAAAGTGACGGGCGCCCCCACTAAGTCGATGGTGTCGATTGCCAAGCGGCAGCGACTTCAGGACATTTTTTTCCATCGGCTGACCCAGAGCCTCTCTTTGCTGGTGCTGGCTGCGTTGCTCGGCATCATCGTCTCGCTCTTCATATACGCGTGGCCAGCTTTTCACAAGTTTGGCGTCCAATTCATCTGGCGCGTGGAGTGGGACATCGTCAATGAAGAATTCGGTGCCGCCATTGCCATCGTCGGCACGCTGGCCAGCGCAGGCATTGCGCTGCTGATCGCGGTGCCGCTGGCCTTCGGCATCGCCCTGTTTCTGACCGAAACCTGCCCGGTGTGGCTGCGCCGCCCGCTGGGCACAGCGGTAGAGCTGCTGGCGGCCGTGCCGTCCATCATCTACGGCATGTTCGGCCTGTTCGTGTTTGCCCCGCTGTTTGCCGACTACTTCCAGATGCCTGTGCAGAAACTGCTCGGCTCCATGCCGCTGGTGGGTTTCCTGTTTGGTGGCAGCACCAATGGTTTCGGCATCCTGGCAGCGGGCATCGTGCTCGCCTTCATGGTTTTGCCCTTCGTGGCAGCCGTGATGCGCGACGTGTTCGAGATCGTGCCCCCCATCTTGCGCGAATCGGCCTATGGCCTGGGCTGCACGACCTGGGAGGTGGTGCGCCGCGTGGTGCTGCCCTACACGCAGAAGGGCGTGATTGGTGGCGTGATGCTGGGCCTGGGGCGCGCGCTGGGTGAGACCATGGCGGTGACCTTTGTGATTGGCAATGCCAACCGCATGCCGACCTCGCTGTTTTCGCCAGGTACCTCCATCGCTTCGACACTGGCCAACGAGTTTGGCGAAGCGGCGGATTTCCACCTCTCCACGCTGTTTGCCCTGGGCTTTCTGCTCTTCGTGATCACCTTTGTGGTGTTGTCGGCCGCCAAGATCATGCTGCTGCGCGCCGAGAAGGCCAAGGGCCTTTGAGCCCCCATGAAACCCTCTATCGAGACAAGCTCCATGGAATTCAACCAACAACTCTACAAAAAGCGCCAGCGCTCCAATGCCATCGGTCTGACCCTGTCCCTGGGTGCCATGGTGCTGGGCCTGTTTGTGCTGCTCTGGATCCTGAGCGTGCTGCTGACCAACGGCTTCGCTGCGCTGGACTGGAACATGTTCACCCAGTCCACGCCAGCGCCCGGCTCGGAAGGCGGCGGTCTGGCCAATGCCATCGTGGGCAGCCTGCTGATGGTGGGCTTCACCGTGCTGGTGTCTACCCCCATCGGCGTGTTGGCTGGCGTGTACCTGGCCGAATACAGTGAGCAGAGCAAGGTGGCGGAACTGACCCGGTTCGTGACCGACATCATGCTGTCGGCACCATCCATCGTGTTGGGCCTGTTCGTCTATGCGATTGCCGTGGCCACAGTAGGCAACTTCTCCGGCTGGGCAGGCAGCCTGGCGCTGTCGCTGATCGCTGTGCCCGTGGTCGTTCGCACGACCGAAAACATGCTGCGCCTGGTGCCCGGCAGCCTGCGCGAAGCCGCCTTTGCCCTGGGCGCTCCGCGCTGGAAGGTGTCCACCATGGTCACTCTGCGCGCTGCCCGCAGCGGCGTGATGACCGGCCTGCTGCTGGCCGTGGCCCGCATCAGCGGAGAAACAGCTCCTTTGCTGTTCACGGCGCTGAACAACCAGTTCTTCAGCACCAACATGAATGCGCCCATGGCCAACCTGCCCGTGGTGATCTTTCAGTTTGCGCTGAGCCCCTACGAAAACTGGGTGCGCCTGGCCTGGGGCGGCGCGCTGCTGATCACGCTCTCGGTGCTGATTCTCAACATCGTGGCGCGGGTGTTCCTGCGCGAGAAAAACCGCGTCTGACCCGGCCCGCAGACCTCACTGCAGACACTGACAAGACAGTCTCCATCTTCAGGAATTGACATGAACGCCACTGCTACCGCCACTGCCAGCAAGAACGCGCTGGAGCTGCGCAACCTGAGCTTTTTCTACGGCAAGTTCCAGGGCCTGCGCAACGTGAGCCTCAACATCGCAGAACACAAGGTCACCGCTTTCATCGGCCCCTCGGGCTGCGGCAAGTCCACGCTGCTGCGCACGCTGAACCGCATGTACAGCCTGTACCCCGGCCAGCGCGCTGAGGGCTCCATCAACTTCTACGGTCAAGACATCCTGGACCCCAAGCAGGACATCAACCTGCTGCGTGCCCGCATCGGCATGGTGTTCCAGAAGCCCACGCCGTTTCCCATGTCCATCTACGACAACATCGCGTTTGGCGTGAAGCTGTATGAAAGCCTGAGCAAGAGCGAGATGGATGACCGCGTGGAATGGGCGCTGTCCAAGGCCGCGCTGTGGACCGAAGTGAAGGACAAGCTGCACCAGAGCGGCCTGTCGCTGTCCGGCGGCCAGCAGCAGCGCCTGTGCATCGCGCGCAGCGTGGCGGTGAAGCCATCGGTGCTGTTGCTCGACGAGCCCACCTCGGCGCTGGACCCGCTGTCCACCGCCAAGATCGAAGAGCTGATCGACGAACTCAAGCACGACTACACGATCGCCATCGTGACCCACAACATGCAGCAGGCCGCGCGCTGCAGCGACTACACGGCCTACATGTACCTCGGCGAAATGATCGAGTTCGGCGCCACCGAGCAGATCTTCTTCAAGCCCGAGCGCAAGGAAACCGAAGACTACATCACCGGCCGTTTCGGCTAAGGAGACAACGAGATGCCCGATAAACATCTTTCCTCGCAGTTCGACAGCGAACTCAACAGCGTCTCTGCCCGCGTCATGGAGATGGGCGGCCTCGTGGAGTCGCAGATCCGCCAGGCGGTCTACGCGCTTTCGCAGTTCAGCCTGGAAGCCGTGGACACCGTGGCCTCGATGGAGACCCGCATCAATGCGATGGAGGTCGAGATCGACCAGGAGCTGTCTTCCATCATCGCCCGCCGCCAGCCCACCGCGCGCGACCTGCGCCTGCTGCTGGCCTTCTCCAAGGCCACGGCCAACCTGGAGCGCATGGGTGACGAGGCCAACAAGATGGCCCGCATGGTGCGTTCCATCATCGAGAGCGGTGCCCCGCGCTCGCTGCCGTCGAGCGACCTGCGCACGGCGGCTGAGTTGGCCTCGGGTCTGCTGCGCAAGACGCTGGATGCGTTTGCGCGCCTGGATGTGAAGGCTGCCGTTGCCATCCTCAAGGAGGACGACCTCATCGACAAGGAGTTCGATGGCTTCGTGCGCAAGCTCATCACCTACATGATGGAAGACCCCCGCACCATCTCGCCCAGCCTGGACCTGCTGTTCCTGGCCAAGGCTATCGAGCGCATCGGAGACCATTCCAAGAATGTGGCCGAGCTGATCATCTATCTGGTCAAAGGCAAGGATGTGCGCCACACTGCCCTCGACGAGATCGAGTCGGCCGTGCTGTAAGAAGAAAGGGCTTTGGCAACACCATGAGAAAGCTCCCACGCGTCCTCATCGTCGAGGACGAACCCGCGATTGCCGAGCTGATCGCCGTCAATCTGCGCCACAACGGATTCCAGCCTTTCTGGGCAGAAGACGGCGACTCCGCCCAGCGCGAGCTCGATGCCGTGCTGCCGGATGTCATCCTGCTCGACTGGATGCTGCCCGGCCAGAGCGGCCTGTCGCTGGCCCGCAAATGGCGCGCCGACAGCCGCACCAAGCCCATCCCCATCCTCATGCTGACCGCCCGTGGCGACGAGCCGGACAAGGTGGCGGGTTTGGACGCCGGTGCCGACGACTACATCACGAAGCCGTTCTCCACGCAGGAGCTGCTGGCCCGCATCCGCGCCGTGCTGCGCCGCCGCGCTCCTGAACAAGTGAGTGACAGCGTGACGATTGGCGAACTGGTGCTCGATGCTGCGACCTACCGCGTGTCCTACCAGGCGCAGCCCCTGAAGGTGGGGCCCACCGAATTCAAGCTGCTGCACTTTCTGATGAAACACGCCGAGCGTGTGCACAGCCGTTCGCAACTGCTGGACAAGGTATGGGGTGACCATGTGTTCATTGAAGAGCGCACGGTGGATGTGCATGTGAAGCGCCTGCGCGAGGCGCTGGGCGGCGCATCGGTGATGGTGGAAACCGTGCGGGGCGCGGGCTACCGGCTCACGGCACAGCCACAGGTGCAATTGCAGCAGGCCTGAAACGGCGTGGACGAACCCGGCGTGCCCGTGCCCTGGACGGGCCGGGGCCTTGCATACCGTCTGAGCCGGTTCTCCTTGTGATGTAAACGGGGCGCACGCGTTGCGCCCCTGGTGTTTTTGAAAAGGCTTTGCTGAGCGCATGCTGTGGCGAATTACGTATTTCCTGCTCTGGCAGATTGCGGGCGGAGGGCTGGGCTGGTGGGAGGGTGGCCCCTGGGGGGCGGCCTTGGGCGCAGCGCTGGCGGGCTGGGCCTGGTTTGTGTGGGATCTGCTGCGCGGCGTGCGGGTGCTGCGTTGGCTGCGCACCGGCGATCTGGTGAATGTGCCCGTGATGCGTGGCATCTGGGGCGAGGCGGCGGACCGCGCCCGGCGCCTGCTGCGCCGGCAGGAGGCGCTGGTCCGCGACAGCCAGGACCGGTTACAGGAGATCCTGGCCGCGCTGCAGGCTTCGCCCAATGGCGTGGTGCTGCTCGATGCGCAGGGCCGCATCGAGTGGTGCAACCAGATGGCGGCGAGCCAGTTTGGTTTTGATGCCCAGCGCGATGTAATGCAGTCCATCGGCAACCTGCTGCGCAACCCCGAGTTCACGGCCTACTTCGCAGCCAAGGATTTCTCCAGCGACGTGGTGCTGGAGGGGCGCCTGAGCACGTCGTCGCGCCCGGTGCGCATCTCGGTGCACCTGCACCCGTATGGTGACGGGCGCACCTTGCTGCTCTCGCGCGATGTCACGGCACTGGAGCAGGCCGACGCCATGCGGCGCGACTTTGTGGCCAATGTGTCGCACGAGATCCGCACCCCCCTCACCGTGCTCACGGGTTTTGTCGAAACCCTGCAGACCCTGCCCCTGAGTGCTGATGAGCGCGCCCGCTACCTGGGCATGATGGCGCAGCAGGCCCAGCGCATGCAAAGCGTGGTGCAGGATCTGCTCACCCTGTCGCGCCTGGAGGGCAGCCCGCTGCCTGGCATGGCCGAATGGACGCCCGTGCAGTCGCTGATGCAGCGCTGCGAGGAGGAGGGCCGGGCGCTGTCGGCACTGCTCACGCAGAACCAGCAGCGCACGCATGAGATCCGCTTCCCGACAGCCGAGGCCTTGCGCAGCGAGGGCGAGATTGCTGGTGTGCCCGCCGAGCTGCAAAGCGCCTTGTCCAACCTGGTCAACAACGCCGTGCGCTACACGCCCGCTGGCGGCTCCATCGCTGTGGTGTGGGAGCGCAAGGAAGACGGCTGTGCTGTGTTTTCGGTGCAGGACACCGGCCCCGGCATCGCGCCCGAGCACATTCCGCGCCTGACAGAGCGCTTTTACCGTGTGGACCGCAGCCGCTCGCGCGAAACGGGCGGCACGGGCCTGGGGCTGGCCATCGTCAAGCATGTGCTGCAGCGCCACGGCGCCACGCTCGACATATCCAGCACCCTGGGCAAGGGCTCGGTGTTTTCGGTCACCTTCCCTGCAAACCGGCTGCGTGGTTTTGCTCTGCCGGGGTGATGGCCCGCCAGAGCATGGCTATGAACAGGGCGGCCGTGACCGCCAGGGCGGCAGCGCTGGCCGCCCAGAACGGGATGGGCGAAGGGGCCTGCGCCCAGGGGCCGTGGCCAGCGTAGGCCAGCCAGTAGCCTCCGCCCAGGCCCGCACCCCAGAGCAGGGTGCAGTACACGGCCAGCGGGGCCAGGGTGATGCGGTAGCAGCGCAGCACAAAAACACACAGGGTTTGCAGCGCATCGGCCACATGGTAGGCGGCAACCCACACCAGCACGCCCCCGGTCATCGCCACCACGCTGGCGTTGGCCGAGTACACGCTTCCAATATGGTCTTTTGCTATCAATAACATAGCTGCAAAGGCAATACCAGCAGGCGCAGAAAGCCTGAAACCTATGAAAACAACCTTGCGCGCCTGCGCCGGGTTGCCCGCACCCAGCCAGTAACTTACCCGCGCGCTGGTGGCGATGGCCAATGACAGCGGCACCATGTAGAGCACGGCGGCCAGGTTGGCGGTAATCTGGTGGGCTGCGGATGCCGTAGTGCCCTGGCGCGCGATGAACAAAGCCATCAGCGTGAACGAGGTCACCTCGACCATCACCGCCAGGCCCGCAGGAATGCCCAGCCGCGCGAAGCCCGCAATGGTGGGCCAGTGGGGCGGTTCCATGCGGCGCCACAGGTCCAGGGGTTCGTAGAGGTCTTGCGTGCGCAGCAGCCAGATGGCCAGGGCCAGCATGCTGCAGTTGACGACCAGGGTGGCCCAGGCGCAACCCACCACGCCCTGCGCGGGCAGGCCCGCACCACCAAACGTGAACCACACCGACAGCGGCAGCTTGATGAACAGCGAGCCCACCTGCAGCCAGGTCACCAGCTGGGGCTTGCCCAGAGCCTGGTTCAGCGTGCTGTAGATGCGGAACAGCAGGGCCGGGGGCAGCGCGAGCGCCAGCACGGCCAGGTAGTTTTCCACGTCGGGTTGCAGTGCGGCTGGCACATCGGTCCAGCGCAGGATGGGCCCCGGCGAGAGCAGGATGGCCATGCCCGCCACCGAGGCAGCGCCACACAGATACAGGGCCTGGCGCAGCGAGCGGCCCACCCCCTCGGTCTCGCGCGCACCGCGCTGCTCGGCCCACACGGGCAGCAGCGCCTGCAGCACGCCAATCAGCGCCACATAGACGCTGATGAAAATGGCCGAGCCCACGGATAGCGCGGCGAGCGAGGCTTCGCTGTAGCGGCCAGCCACAATGGTGTCCGTCACGCCAAACGCCATGACAGCCAGTTGCCCGGCCAGCACCGTCAGGGCATGCCGGGTAATGGTGGAGCGTTCCGACATCAGCGCGCCGGGCCTTTGCGGCGCAGCAGCAGCAGGTGGTCGTTCTTGTCCGTCGGGCGGGGCAGGGTGGCCTTGAGCTCCCACAAGGCAGCGTTGACCATGCGTTCAGACGCGGGCCAGGATGCGATGTCTGCCAGCAGCCACTGGCATTCGTCCTGCAGGCCCGCCCGCTGCAGCGAGAGCCGGCCGTGGTACTGCAGCGCGGCCACCTGGGCGCGGCTCAGTCCCACCGTCTGGATGCACCCGGGCTCCGGCCCCATTGCCGCCAACACACTGCGCACCTGCGGGGTGTAGCTGCGCGCATAGTCCAGCAGCGGCAGCCACAGCGTCATCAGCAGCACCCAGCCCAGGGCGGCACCGCCAGCGGGCAGCACCAGGCTTTTCCAGATCGGGGCGCGGTTGCGGGACGCGCGCCACCAGACAAGCCCACACCAGCCCACGGTGGCGGCCAGGGCCACCACCAGGGCCAGGGTTGAAAACTGGGGCTCGAAGCCTGGAGCCAGCTTGGCTACATTGGCGGCGGGCTTGGCGGGCACGCCGGTCTGCATGGCGATCCAGATCACCCAGATCGCCAGTGCGGACACGGTGAAGAACAGCAGCGTGAACCAATCGATCAGGGCCCCCACGCTGCGGCGTAGGGTGGGCAGTGCAAACGCTGCCAGCGCCGCCATGGCGGGCAGGCCCAGCAACAGGGCGCGGTCTGCAGGCTGGGTGCTGAGGGTGGCGGCAACGGAAACCACCAAGAACCACAGCGGCAGCAGCAGATGCCGGTGGCCCTGGCGGCTCACGATCTGCTTGCGCCAGCGCCACAGGGTCCACAGCGCCAGCGGCCAGGCGGGCCAGCCAAACCATATCAGTAGCCGCACCAGGCTCTGCCACTCCTTGGCGCCTGTACCGCCGCCCACAATGCGCCAGCGCCACAGGTCCAGCGCCCAGGCCGCCCAGGCTGCCAGCAGCGTGACGGCCAGCAAGCCCAGCGCCCAGGGCCACCGGCGGTCGGTGCTGCTGCCTGGGGCCAGCGCTACCAGCGCCATGCTGCCAATGCCCAGCATCGCGGCCAGGGCAGGGGCCCCGGCCAGCGTCAGCCCGAGCAGGCCTACCACCAGCGCAATGGCTGGTGCCACGGTGCGATGGGGCATGGCGGCTACCGCAAAAAAGAGCAGTGCGGTGCAGCTGAGCTGCACCAGATAGCTGGTGGTTTCGTGCGACAGCTGGGCCAGTCCCAGGCAGGCGATCAAGGCCAGCAGTGCGCCATCTGCAATCGCACGGGCATAGTCGAGCGGAGGGGCCTCGCCGCCAAACGCAAACGCCACGGGCTGTGCGCCGGGGCTGCGGGCCAGGTAGTACACGCCGTACCAAGTCGCTATGAATGTGAGAGCCAGCAGCCCGGCAAACGGGATGCGCACGGCCATCTCGGCCGACAGCCAAGAGGGCGCGATCTGCATGGCGAAGGCACCCAGCCAGTAGGGCAGCAGCCCCTCGGTTTCGGGGGGCATGCCGCCCAGCAGGGGAGCGAGCCATGGTGTGCGGCCCTGGGCCAACTCCAGCATGTAGCCAAACGCCGTGACGTCGGCATTCTTCCAGGGGTCACGCCCCACAAAGCCCGGCACCACATAGGCAATGCACAGCAGCAGCAACGCCCAGCGTGGAAGCGGGCTCACGGCGTTCTGGGTAACGATGGCGGGGGTCGGTGGGGTCACGCGTCAGTGGGCAGCAATGCGAGGAGCCACCGAGAATAAGGGCAAAAACAAAGAAAAAGGCAGCCCGGTTGCCCGGGCTGCCTTTTTGGCGGGAACGCAGGAGGCGAATTACTTCGCTGCGGTCTTGCCGAAACGGTTGCGGAAGCGCTCCACGCGGCCACCCATGTTGTCCACGGACTTTTGCGTGCCGGTGTAGAAGGGGTGCGATTCAGAGGAGGTGTCCAGCTTGAACAGCGGGTATTCCTTGCCTTCGAAGGTTTCGGTTTCCTTCGTGTTCACGCACGAGCGGGTCACGAACTTGAAGCCGTTGGACAGGTCCACGAACAGAACTTCGCGGTAGTTGGGGTGAATGCCTTCTTTCATGATCTTCCTTTGAGTCAACTGCGGGAGCCGCACCGGCCAGTCCGATGTACTTTCCGCAAGAAAAAGCCCTCTATTATTGCATAGACGGCGATTTCTCCATTTTCAGGTTTCCAGCGTTTGTTCGAAACTGCCACGGCAGCCCATGCGAGAACCGCCGCGCAAGGGCCGCCCCGCTCCGCTGGCGGTGTCCCCCTTCCCGAATTGCAGCGCAATTCGAGAGACGGGGGAAGGCGCAAAGCGCCTCAGGGGGATGTCACCCGCCTCTTCGCATCATGTCGAAGAAGTCCACATTGGTCTTGGTGGCCTTCATGTTCTTGATCATCAGCTCCATGGACTCGATCTCGTCCATGTTGTACATGAACTGGCGCAGGATGCGGGTCTTCTGCAGGATCTCGGGCGCCAGCAGCAACTCTTCGCGGCGTGTGCCGCTCTTGTTCAGTTCGATGGCGGGGAACACACGCTTCTCGTACAGGCGGCGGTTCAAGTGGATTTCGCAGTTGCCCGTGCCCTTGAACTCTTCAAAGATCACTTCGTCCATGCGGCTGCCGGTATCGACCAGCGCAGTGGCGATGATGGTCAGCGAGCCGCCTTCCTCGACCTTGCGCGCGGCGCCAAAGAAGCGCTTGGGGCGCTGCAGTGCAGCAGCGTCCACGCCACCCGACAGCACCTTGCCGCTCGATGGCACGACGTTGTTGTAGGCGCGGGCCAGGCGGGTGATGGAGTCCAGCAGGATTACCACATCCTTCTTCAGTTCGACCAGGCGCTTGGCGCGCTCGATCACCATTTCGGCCACATGCACATGGCGCGCGGCGGGCTCATCGAAGGTCGATGCAATGATGTCGCCCTTGACCGTGCGCTGCATTTCGGTCACTTCTTCCGGACGCTCGTCCACCAGCAGCACCATCAGGTGCACATCGGGGTTGTTGGCGGTGATAGCGTGGGCAATGTGCTGCATCATCACCGTCTTGCCGCTCTTGGGTGGCGCCACGATCAGTGCGCGCTGGCCCCGGCCGATGGGGGCAATGATGTCGATGATGCGACCGGTGATGTTCTCGTCGCCCTTGATCTCGCGTTCCAGGCGCATCTGCTCCTTGGGGAACAGAGGCGTCAGGTTTTCGAACATCACCTTGTGCTTGTTCTGCTCGGGCGGTCCGCCATTGACCGAGTCGAGCTTGGTCAGGGCAAAGTAGCGCTCGCCGTCCTTGGGCGTGCGCACCTCGCCTTCGATCATGTCGCCGGTGTGCAGGTTGAAGCGGCGCACCTGGCTGGGGCTGATGTAGATGTCGTCCGTGCTCGCCGTGAAGCTGGTATCGGGGCTGCGCAAGAAGCCAAATCCGTCAGGCAGGATTTCCAGCACGCCATCCGCAAACACCTGCTCGCCCGCCTTAGCGCGCTTCTTGATGATGGCAAACATCAGCTCCTGTTTGCGCATCCGTCCCGTGTTTTCGATTTCGAGTTCTTCGGCTTGCTTCAGGACTTCAGACACGTGCAGTGCCTTGAGTTCGTTTAAGTGCATGGAGTGACTCCTTGGCGGAGCTGGTAAGAATCTTGGGGGAGGGGGCTGGTGCCGGAAGGGCTGCTGTTTGCAGGCCCGGCCCGCCGGGGATCTTGGTCCGGCTGCCAATGCGTGCAGGCCGGTGATCGAGGGGAATTATGACAGGAAAAAAAGCAGGTGCTTCAGGGGTGTGCTATGAGCAGCTGCATGCAGCGCCACTCTGGCACTGCATGCATGCCATATGCACCCAAAAAAATGCCCCGCAGGCAGCGCACCAGCGGGGCTTGGGGGATCAGGCCAGTTGCTGATCGATGAAGGCGGTCAGTTGTGCCTTGCTCATCGCGCCGACCTTGGTGGCGGCCAGTTGGCCGTCCTTGAACAGCATCAGGGTGGGGATCCCGCGGATGCCGAACTTGGCGGGGATCTCGCGGTTCTCGTCCACATTCATCTTCGCAATCTGCAGCTTGCCCTGGTAGGTGCCTGCGACTTCATCCAGGATGGGGGCAATCATCTTGCAGGGGCCGCACCATTCGGCCCAGTAGTCCACCAGCACGGCGGAGCCGGGTTGGAGCACGTCGGCTTCAAAGCTGGCGTCAGAGACATGTTTGATGAGTTCGCTGGCCATGGCGGAATTCCTTGATCTTGGGCGGGTTGGAACCGGTGTACGTTTAAAGTCAGGGCATTGTGACAGAAACCAATCCCCCATTCACCGGTATGGCCGGGGCTTGCGACGCTATGACTGTCATAGCGAAAAGCGATCAGTGCGCAGGCTGGAGCATGGGCCTGTGGCAGCGCGCATTGGCCCAGGTCGCCGCGCATGCCAGCGCCCAGGGCGCTCACCTGGCACGCACCTTGGTGCTGGTGCCCTACGCGCAGCTCATGCCCTGGGCCCAGCGCCACTGGGCGTTGCAGTTTCCGCAAGGCTTTGCGCCGCGCTTTGAAACCACCCGCAACTGGGCCCGCCAACTGCAGGTGTTTGAGCCTTCGGCCGACGACTTTGCGGGCGACGTGGCGCGCGACACCCTCACGGCCCGCGCGTTGCTCGACCGCGTGGGGCAGGGCGCCCAGCGCGAGATGCTGGCCACGCCCCTGCAAGAAGCCGCCGCCCAGTTGGCCCCCGCCGTGGCTGCAGTGCCCCCAGCGCAGCGCGCCGCCTGGGGCGACGAGGCCCGCAAACTGATGGCCACCGCCGATGAAGGCAGCAGCCTGCATTACGAGGCCCTGGTGGCGCGTCTGGCGCTCGAATGGGTGCTGGCCTCGCGCCACGCCACCGATGTGCTGTTCGAGCCCGGTGTGCGCGCGGCGGTGGATGCGCTGGTGGTGCTCGAAGGTTTTCAGTCTGACGCGCTGCCCCAGGCCCTGCTGGCCCATTGGGGCGAGCAGGGGGCTTGCGTTGCGCTGCCAGCATTGGTCGATGAAGCTCCCGCGCCGCCAAAGCGCGCTCTGCATGCCGCCACCGATGCCGAAGACGAAGCCCACCGCGCCGCCGCCTGCGTGCTGGCCCATGTGCGCAATGGCCGTGTGCCCGTGGCGCTGGCCGCTACCGACCGCGCGCTGATCCGCCGCGTGCTGGCCCACCTGGACGGCAGCGGCGTGCTGGTGCGCGACGAGAGCGGCTGGATTCTCTCGACCACACGCGCCGCTTCACGGGTCATGGCCGCGCTGCAGGCTGCGGCATGGAACGCCTCGTCCAACGCGGTGCTGGACTGGATCAAGCACACCCCTGCGCTGATGCCGGGCGAGGTCAATCGGCTGGAGCAATGGCTGCGCAAGGGCGTGGTGCAGCACTGGGCCGCCGCCGCCGCGCGGGATCTGAGCGCGCAGCCCCAGTTGGCTCGCACCGTGGCTACGGTAGAGGCCTGGCGCGAATCCTTGCGCGCCGTGCGCCCGCTGGCGCAGTGGCTGCCCGCCCTGCGCGCCGTGCTGGAGCAAGCCGGCCAGTGGCAAGGCCTGCAGGCCGACCCGGCGGGCATGCGCGTGTCGGCCGCCCTGCGCCTGCAAGACGGCCAGCAGGCCGAGCTGGACGGCTGGGGCGACAGCGCGGGTCGCCGCATGACGCTGGCCGAATTCACCCGCTGGGCCAGGGACGTGCTCGAAGCCGGGCGCTACGTGGCCGCCCAGGCCGCCGATGCGCCCGTGGTCGTGTTGCCGCTGCCCCAGTTGCTTGCCCGCCCCTTTGCCGCCGCCGTGCTGCCGGGCTGCGATGAAAAGCGCCTGCAGGCTGCGCCGGAGCCTGCGGGCGACTGGTCGCAGGCTCAGCGCGAGGCCTGGGGCCTGCCCACACGCCAGTCGCTGGAGGCCGCCCAGCGGGCCGCCTGGGCCCACGCGCTGCGCACGCCCGTGGTGGACGTGCTGTGGCGCACCGGCGATGAGGGCGGCGAGCCCCTGCTGGCCAGCGCCCTGGTGCTGGCCCTGCAACTGGATGGCGCCGCTACACCCGGCACGGACGACCGTGCGGCCCGTGCCGTGGCCGCCACCCCAACGCTGCGTCCCCAGCCCGTGGGCCAGGCGTTGCCGGTGGCGCACCTGTCCTCCACCGCGTATTCCGACCTGCGCCATTGCCCCTACCGCTTCTTTGCACAGCGCCAGCTGGGTCTGCGCGAGGCTGACGAACTGGATGCCGAAGTGGACAAGCGCGACTTTGGCAACTGGCTGCACGCCGTGCTGCAACACTTTCACGAGGTGTTGCTGGCTGAGCCCACCGACCACCCGGACGAGCGCCGCGCCCGCATGGACGCCGCCGCCGAAGCCGTGACCCGCGAGCAATGCCTGCAAGACGGTGACTTTCTGCCCTTCGCCGCAGGCTGGGCGCAACTGCGCGACGGCTACCTGCAATGGCTGGCAGGGCACGAGCAGCGGGGCGCCACCTTCCGCCAGGCCGAGGTCAAGGCCCGCCAGCCGCTGGGCGACTTGGAGCTGGTTGGCACCCTCGACCGAATCGATGGTGTCTCGTCCACTGGCGAGCCCACGGTACTGGTCATTGACTACAAAACCGAAAGCGACAGCGTGACCCGCCAGCGCATCAAGAGCGGAGCGGAGGACACGCAACTGGCCTTCTACGCCGCCCTGCTGAGCCACGACACCCTGCGCGCTGCCTACGTCAACGTGGGCGAGCGCGGTGAAACGAGCATGCACGAGCAGGACGAGGTGGTGCACCTGCGCGATGTGCTCATCGAAGGCATTCAGCACGACATGGCCCGCATTGCCGCCGGGGCTCCGCTGCCCGCGCTGGGCGAGGGCTCGGTGTGCGAGTTTTGCGCCGTGCGGGGCCTGTGCCGCAAAGACATGTGGGCAGACACTGAACAGGCGTTGCCCGCGCAAGAGACGCCATGACCGTCAGCATTTCACAACCCACCCAGGCCGCCTACGAACACAACGGCCGCCCCGTCTCACGTGAGGCGTTCTACGCCATTGCCTGCGACCCTGCCCGCAGCGTGGCGGTGGAGGCCTGCGCCGGTGCGGGCAAGACCTGGATGCTGGTCTCGCGCATGCTGCGAGCGCTGCTCGACGGCTGCGCGCCGCACGAGATCCTGGCCATCACCTTCACCAAAAAGGCCGCGGGCGAGATGCGCCAGCGTTTGCAGGAATGGCTGGAAGAGTTCAGCCACAAGCCGCTGGAGGAGCTGACGGCCGAGCTGATTGCACGCGGAATAAGCCCCCAGGGCGCACTGGGCAAGCGCGAGGCGCTACAAAATTTATACCGCCAGCTGCTCGAAGCAGGCCGCCCGGTGCAGATCCGCACCTTCCACAGCTGGTTTGCCGCGTTGCTGGGCACGGCCCCGATGGCGCTGTTGCAGCAGCAAGGCCTGCCCGCGCACTTTGAGCTGCTCGAAGACGATGCTGAGGCCGTGCGTGAGGTGTGGCCGCCGTTCTTGCAGACCGTGGCTGACAGCGCCAGCCTGCGTGCCGACTACGAAGCCGTGGTGGCCCGCCATGGCCGCTCGCAAACGCACAAAGCCTTGGCAGCGGCACTGGCCAAACGCGTGGAGTTTGATCTGGCTGACGACGCGGGCGTGGTCGATGCCTCGGTGCCGCCCTTCCAGCAGGCGTACCCCGGCCTGGCTGCCTTTGTCGAGCCCGCCGAGGCCTTGCAGACCGAAGCCGCCCTGCAGCGCTGGCGCAGCTATGCCAGTGCTTTGGGCGCAGAGTCCAACAAGACCCCGCAAAAGGCAGCGGACGCAATCATCGATGCGCTGGCCTGCACCGACCTGAACCTGCGCCTGGACATGCTGCGCAAAGCGATGTTCGTCGCCAAGGAAGACCGCCTGTCGAAGAACCTGGAGAAGTTCCCCGTCGCGCAAGAGGCCGAGCCCGAGCTGCAGCACCTGCTGGTGGCCCGCCGCCAGCACGAGGCCTGGCAGCACCAGCAGCGCATGGCCCGGCTGGCGCGCTGCCTGATTGCGCAGTTTGTGGCCGTCAAGCAGCAGCACGGCTGGGTGGACATGAACGATGTGGAGCGCACGGCCCTGGTCATGCTGGCCGACCCGGTGCTCAGTGGCTGGGTGCAGGAGCGGCTCGATGCGCGCATCCGCCACTTGCTGGTCGATGAGTTCCAGGACACCAACCCGCTGCAGTGGCAGGCACTGCATGCGTGGCTGGCGGGCTATGCGGGCTCGGGCGGCGGGTCTGCCGCGCCCAGCGTGTTCATCGTGGGCGACCCCAAGCAGAGCATCTACCGCTTTCGCCGAGCCGAGCCGCAGGTGTTCATCGCTGCGCAGGCCTTTGTGCGCGACGGGTTGGGCGGCGACCTGCTCAGCTGCGACCACACGCGCCGCAACGCGCAGGGCGTGATTGCCGCCGTCAACGCCGTCATGGGGCAGGCCCAGGCGCAGCACGAGACCAGCGGCTTTCGCGACCACACCACCGAATCCAAGCACCTCGGCCAGCTGCTGTGCCTGCCCGCCATCACCGATGCGGACGACGACAGCCCAGGTGCCGTGCGCGACCCCCTGGCTTGGCGCGACAGCCTGACCGAACCCCGCCACGAGGCCGAAGAAACCCAGCGCATGCGCGAATGCACCCAGGCCGCCGCCTGGGTGGCCGCGCAGATCGCCAGCGGCACGCCACCCAAGGAGGTGCTGGTGCTGGCCCGCAAGCGCGACCGCCTGGCCAGCATGCAAGACGCTTTGCGCGCCCTGCACCTGCCCTGCGTGCAGCCCGAAAAGGCCGACCTCTTCGACGCGCCCGAGGTACAGGACATGGTGGCGCTGCTGGATGTGCTGGTCTCGCCCACGCACGACCTGTCTTTGGCCCGTGCACTCAAGTCGCCCTTGTTTGGACTGGGCGATGACGCCCTGGTGGCCCTGGCCGCGCTGCGCCGTCAGAGCGAGCATGTGAGCAGCTGGTTTGATTTGCTATCAAAAAATGAGCTACCAGGGCATGACCATCAGGCGGTAGGGGCTGTTTTTACCCAATACCAAGCCTGGGTGGATAGCCTGCCGCCGCATGATGCGCTGCATGCCATCTACGAACATGGCGATGTGCTGGCCCGCTTTGCCGCCGCCGCCCCAGTCACCCAGCGCCAGGCAGTGCAGGCCAACTTGCGCGCGCTGCTGGCCGCCGCGCTGCAGCACGATGGCGGCCGCTACCTCACGCCCTATGCGTTTGTGCGGGCCATGAAGAAGGGTGGCGTGCGCGCCCCCGGACGGGCCGATGCGCAGGCCATCCGGCTGCTGACGGTGCACGGCGCCAAGGGCCTGGAGGCCGACTGCGTGCTGCTGCTGGACACCGACACCCGCCCGCAAAAAGCCGAGACCATGGGCGTGCTGGTGGACTGGCCGGGCGAGCAGGCCGTGCCCTCGGCCTTCGTCTTTTTGGCCAGCGAATCGAATCCGCCGCCCAGCGCAGAAGCCGCGCTGGCCGCCGAGCAGCAGGCCCGCAGCCGCGAGGAGCTGAACATGCTCTACGTGGCCATGACGCGTGCCAAATACTGCCTGGCGCTGTCGTCCGTGTTGCCCAGCAATTCGGCGCCGGGCAGTTGGTGGAACCGGCTGGCACCCCTGGTGACCGAGGTGGACGCGGGCACGGCCCCGGCGCCTTCCGCCGGAGCCGGGGCAACCCCCGACACTTTCACCATCGCCGCGCTGAAACCCTTGCCCGAGGCCCTGCAAAGCGCCCGCACCAAACCGGGTGCAGCAGCCGCCGACCCCAGTGGCGCCACGCCCGTGGCC